>CAIXIX010000080.1 GCA_903919615.1 uncultured Chthonomonas sp. | reverse complement strand
GGCCGCAATAAGCGCCTCCCGAACGACCCCCTCGATGGAGGCTCGCACAAAGACGGACTGGTCCAGCATCATATCCAGTCGAACGTCAGGAGGAAGCAGCGCACGCATTGCTGGCAACTTCTCTTTAACGCGGCTTACAACGTCCAGCGTCGACGCTTTGCCATTCTTGAGAACGGTAAGCAGAACGGCGGGTTTGCCGTTTACGCGGACCATACTTACCTGGATGGCTGAGCCGTTATGGACATGTGCGACATCTCTTACGAATACGGTTGCACCGTTCACGACTTTGATCGGAATCGCATCGAAATCTCGAACGGCAGCCGGGCTGTTGTTCAAGCGTACGATGTAATCGCGATGCCCGATTTTGGCATCTCCCGCCGGCAAGATGATGTCTTCCCTGCCAATTGCTGCTGTGACCTCCTGAGCCGTGATACCCCACGAAATCATGGCGCCCTGATCGAGATCAACATTTACCAGCCGCTGCATACCGCCAAGCACCGGCGAAAAACCGGCTCCACGAACGGTGATCAACTGGGGTCGAATCACGTTGCTGACAGTATCAACAATTTTTGAGATCGGCTGCGTATCGCTGCTCATGACGAGCTGTACGATGGGCACGTCCGAGGCATCATATTGAATGATGGAGGGCGGAGTAATTCCCTGAGGCATGCTGCTAATTACAGATTGAGATGTTGTGGCAATCTGAGTAATAGCGGCGCTAACCGGTGTTCCGGGCTGCAGATAGACCTTGATTATCCCGTATCCGGGCAGCGAAGTGGCTTCTACATGCTCAATATTGTCGACGCTGGTTGTGATCGCCGCTTCACTCTGCCGAAGAACGCGACCATCCATCTCCTGAGGCGCGAGGCCACCATAAGACCAGATGACCGCCACAACCGGAACGTTAATGGCAGGAAAAATGTCCTTCGGCATGCGTAAGATATTGAGCGATCCCAACAGGAAGATGAGGAGCGCCATTACCGCTATGGTTCGTGTTCGATGTAGTGCAAGGCGAACTAGCCACATGGATTGAGACCTACTCTACTTCGCTCGCAGTTTCATGATGCGCTCCGTGAAATTCCGTCCGATGCGCGTGAAGTTCAGGGAGGTCTTCATTTCGCAGCGCTGCTGCCGGCTGGTGACGCCTCAACACCGTGTAGACGATCGGAACAAAGATGAGGGTTGTGCAGGTTGCCACCAGCAGGCCTCCAATTACTGCCCGCCCAAGAGGCGCATTCTGTTCTCCGCCATCGCCCATGCCGATCGCCATCGGGAGCATTCCGAGGATCATCGCAAGCGCCGTCATGATAACCGGTCTGAACCGCGTTACCCCGGCCTCAAGCGCCGCCTCCATGGCAGACTTCCCTAGCCCACGCTGCTCGTTTGCAAATGTAACTAGGAGGATGCTATTTGCCGTCGCTACGCCTACACTCATGATGGTGCCCATGAGTGAAGGAACGTTAAATGTAGACTGCGTGGAGAAAAGCCCTAGAAGGACGCCGCTAAGTGCGCCCGGCGAGGCCATTAGAATGACCAGCGGGTCTACCCAGCTTTCGAAGTTGACCGTCAGGAGGAGATAGATCAGAACGATGGCAAAAATCAGTCCCAGCCCAAGCTGCACGAAAGATGTCTGCATCGTTAGCGCCTGCCCGTTCATGGTGATATTGGTGCCTCGAGGGGCATCCTTCATAAAAGGCGCAATCAGCTTCTGGATCTCGCTCGTAGCGCTGCCCAGGTCGCGCCCTTCAACGCTCGCAAAGATGTCGAAAGAAGGCAGAATGTTGTAGCTGCTGACAACTTCAGGCGTAGTGTCTCTTCCAATCCTGGCCACATTAGCGAGAAGCTCTGGCCTGGATGTGCCATCTGTCATAGTTACGTTGGCAATTGGCATCGCCAGGAGCTCATCGACCGTCGACACCTTATACTGTGGAGTTTGAACTGCAACGGTGTATTCGGTGCCATTTGCAGGGTCGAGGTAATAACTCGGTGAGAAAAGGCTGCTGGATGAAAGGGCTACGAGAACGTTGTTCGCGACTTGCTGCTGCGTAACGCCAAGCTGCATCGCACGGGTTCTATCTACATCCACCCGGATTTCAGGAGCTTCCTGAACCTGGTAAATGTAGGGATCTACGACTCCTGGCACGCGAGAGATCTTTTGAAGTATCTGCCTGGCGATACCGTAGTCCTTCGCCATGTTGTTAAAGTTACCAAGCACCTGAATATCGATGGGAGCGGATGTTCCAAAGTTAAGTACCTGAGTTGGCATATCTGCCGGCTGGAACACAAACTCGCAATCAGGAAAATCGTGATTCAGGCGTTTGCGCAGCTTACTGATATACCCCCAGGTTGAGTGGTGCTCTTCGGCAAGGCTGATATCAATTTCGCCATCACTGGAACCGATCGTTCCGCTCGTACCGCGCACGTAGGCAGTTCCGCTTGCAAGGCCAACATTGTCAAGTATGAGTGCCGTCTCTTTAGCAGGCACGACCTTTCGAATGGTCTCTTCAATTTTGCTAAAAGTTTTGCCGGTCTCTTCGAGGCGCGTCCCGGAAGGAACACGCACATGAAGTCTCATCTCGCCTGCATCAACCTTAGGGAAGAAGTCTTCACCAATATACGGCAGCAGAGCGGCAGAACCGACAAAGAAGATGAGCAGCGCCAGGGTTGTGAGACCTCTATGCTTCAGCGACCAATCCAGGAGAGACTTGTATGTGTCGCGGAGTCGTTCGAACCTGTGCTCAAATGCTTCGTGTATCTTCCATATGATGTTCCGCTTCGACTTTGTATTTGCTTCGTGCGAATACAGATCAAGCTCATTCCCGAGCAGTCCCTGCATCATCGTCGTCACAAGGGTGCGTGACAGGATGTAGGAGGGGATCATCGCGAAGACGACCGCCATTGCTAGAGGCAAGAATAGTGACTGGGCGACACCGGTTAAGAACACGACCGGAACGAACACGATACAAATTGAGAGCGTTGCTGTGAGCGCGGGCAGAGCGACCTGCTCAGCGCTAATAAGGATCGCAGAAAGGAGCCCTTCACCTAACTCGAGATTACGCGTTGTGTTTTCTACGGCGACCGTAGCGTCGTCTACAAGCATACCAACGGCGAGCGCCATACCTCCCAGCGTCAGTGTGTTCAAGGTTTGGCCAATAAATCCGAGCACTGCAATGGAGCACAAAATAGACAGAGGGATGGAAATTGCGACGATCAGGGTATTACGCCAACTGCCAAGGAACAGGAGGATCATAAGCCCCGTCAGACCTGCGGCAATGATAGCTTCACGCACTACGCCAATTACAGCGGCACGCACGTAAAGGGACTGATCGAGCAAAAGATCTAGCTTAACATCCTGCGGAAGCAGAGACTTGATAAGTGGCAGCTTGTCTTTCACGCGGCTTACGACATTTAGTGTGGATGCCCCACCGTTTTTCAAAATCGTTAACAGCACAGCGGGCTTGGAGTTTATCCGCACCATACTAATCTGCACTGCGGCGCCGTCACGCACATGCGCCACGTCGCGAACATAGATCGTCGCGCCATTGACGTACTTAACCGGAAGATTGTTGAACTCTTCAACAGCTGTTGGGCTGTTGTTCAAGCGTACAAAATAGTCGCGCTCCCCCATCTTTGCATCGCCTGCGGGCAGGATGAGGTCCTGAGCGCCAATGGCAGTTGTCACATCCTGAGCCGTGACACCATGCGACGTGAGCGATGCATTATCCAGATCAACATTGATAAGCCGTGAAGTACCGCCTTCTGGAGGCGACAGGGAAGCTCCCTGAATGGTTACAAGCTGCGCGCTTACGACATTAGTGGCATAGTCAACGATCTTGGTCATCGACTGCGTGTCGCTGCTCATTGCAAGCTGAACAATGGGAACATCCGAAGCATCGTATTGAATAATCGAAGGGGGCGTAATGCCTTGCGGCATGCCGCGCAGCACTGCCTGAGAGGTAGCGGAAATCTGTGTGATAGCTGAGCTAACCGGGGTTCCTGGCTGGAAATAGACCTTGATAATCCCATATCCGGTTAGCGCCTGCGATTCAACGTGCTCGATGTTATCGACGCTTGTCGTGATCGCTGATTCACTCAGTCGCACGACGCGTCTGTCCATGTCTACAGGCGCCAGGCCATTATACGTCCAGATGACAGCAACAACTGGCACATCAATCGCAGGAAAGATGTCCTTCGCCATCTGTATGGTGTACAGTCCACCCAACAAAAATATGAAGAGTGCCATGACTATAATCGACCTGGGTCTAACCAGAGCCAGTCGGACAATCCACATTCTGTAACCTCACTGCCAGCGGGACATGTATTTCGAAATCGCCAAATTGCGGGTAGTTCTCCCGCAGCCAGATCGAAGCGCATGAAGCTGCGTCGCGCGAATATTAATTAATATACCTTAACAACTCTGCGTTTTTCTGTGTGTATCATGAAAGCAGATTCGGGCCCGCACCGGGTCGAGACATCCTGGGATTTCTAGACACTGCTGCGATGCGATATCTAGGGCGCCGCCGGAACCTTGCCATTCTTCACGACGTCTCTATGGTTGATATTCGCCGCAAAGTGTATCTGCGAAGTTTACACGAGACAGAATAGCACGGAGACAATCATGAAAAGAGCAACCTTGTGGACCGCCGCTCTTGCTGCAGCGGTGATAATGATCCCTGCTATCGTATCCGCACAAAGGGTGACGCTGCCAAAAGGAACGGATGTACCACTTGTGTTCGATCAGGAGATATCGTCAAAATCGGCGCATAAAGGCGATAAGGTAGCACTGCATATAGAATCTGATGTCGTGATAAATGGTCAGACAGTTTTCACACGCGATACCCCTGTCGTGGGCGTCGTGACGCAGGTAAAGAAGAGGTCTAACTTCGGCGTTAATGGTCAGCTGCGAATTACGTTTAACCCGATCAAATCGGCGCTTGGAGCTTCAGTCGACATCACGCCACGGTTCAAGGGAAAGCAGACTGGAAGCAGAACCGATCACTCCGCCGAGATTTCTGGTGGCACCGCGATATTGCTTGGACCTGTCGGGCTCGTCGGCGGCTACTTCGTGGTGGGCAAACAGGTTAATATTAAAAAGGGCGACCGGCTCATGAGCGAAGTCGCCCGCGACACTACCATTGTCATAGAACACGAGTGATTTTCACATTCCCTCCCGTGTTCTCCACCGTGGACCCGCCCCTCCGAGCTTGCGAGGTCCGAGGGGATGGAGTGCTCCCTCCTGCGCGTTGCGAAGCAACTACGGTGTGGGACACCGCTTGCAGTGAGGCAAACGGTAGGAGTGTGAGGGGCCGTTCAGCTCACCCAATGTCATTTCATGGTTCCTTATTTGAGCTGATCCGGATTGAGCTGATGAAGCTCCGGCAATACAAACAGGCCGTCCTTTCGGATCAGCTCGCCGTCAAACCGAATTTCGCCGCCGCCGTACTCCGGCCGCTGAATGCAAACCATATCCCAGTGAATCTGACTCCTGTTCCCATTGTCTGCCTCTTCATAGGCCTGCCCGGGTGTAAAGTGGAAACTGCCGGCGATCTTCTCATCGAAGAGGATGTCCTTCATTGGCTTTAGAATGTACGGATTGAATGCCAGTGACCACTCTCCGATATATCTAGCCCCTTCATCCGCATCCAGGATGTCGTTCAGCTTGGGGGTTTCCGAGTCAGCCGTCGCCTCGATGATCTTACCGTCCTTAAAGACAAGGCGGACATTGCTGAACACCGTTCCACGGTAAAGTGTTTCGCAGTTGTATTGAAGCACTCCATTTACGCTGTCACGAATTGGGCAGGTGAACATCTCGCCATCGGGAACGTTCCGTTCCCCCGAACAGCCAACCGTCGCGATACCCTTTTTACTGAACGAGAGGTCCGTGCCTGGGCCTGTGATGTGGACGCGGTCAGTGCGATCCATTCGCTCCTTCAGCGGCTCTTGTGCTGCGGCCATTTTCTTGTAATCGACGCCGGCGCACACCTGAAAATAGAAATCCTCAAATGCTTCCGTGCTCATCCCGGCAGCTTGTGCCATGCTGGGAGACGGCCAGCGAACAACAACCCATTTGGTCTTCTTCACCCGAACTTCGGAGTGAACCGGGTTCCACCAGTATTTCTCAAAGAGAGACAACTTCTCTCTCGGCACATCGCTCATTTCGGTAATGTTATTACTGCCCCGAATGCCGATGTAACACTGGACGGCCTCCATACGAGCGCCTTCAATTGCGCCAATCGTCTTCATTTGAGACTCTGTAGCTGCCGAATAGAGGGCTCTGAGCACCGGTTGATGATAGGTGCTGACGATCGGCTCGCCGCCTGCGGCTGCAATCGTCTTAATTAGCTCGATAGTGAAATCCGTGGGAATATCGAAGGCCTCGATAAGCACCTTTTCGCCAGGTTTCGTCTCAGTTGAATGGTTAACAAGCAGTTCAGCAAGTCGGCTGAACCGTGGATCTTTCATATCAATACCCTCCCGCATAATTACTAATCTTGGGTTTCATCAACCTGATAACGAATTATGGCATGCACGACGTATTGAAACAGGACAACGGCACAAAGCCGACGGTTATCTCGTCGTAATATGTGACAGTTAACGTCTTGAGGTAAAGTTAGAATATCGAAACAGATTAATGTCGTCCAAAGACGTTGACGTATAGTTTGGACCGTGACGCGAGGTACGTGCCTGATGATGGTAGACAGACATATGCAAATTGCCAACAACTTTTCCATACGGCTATCGAAAGCAATCACCGCCACAGTAGCTGTTATCGGAGTGGGCACGGTGCTCGCAGGCTGCGGCGGTGCGCAGGATGTTACCGGCGGCGGGCTGCAACAAAACCTTGGCGGAGATCTCTCTGCCGGGTTCAATACGTCGCTTGCGTCTCGCAACTCATCTGGTAAAGCGGGACTGTCTGCCGATCATGGCACGTACCCAATGATTGAGACCTCCTTCGAGCTATCTACTTCCGGCGACGATCCATTCGATTTTGAAAAGGTGAACGTTCAGATATCGCTCAAGAAACCAGACGGCGCCCTCGTCCCGGTGCCAGCGTTCTTCGACGGCGGCAAGACATGGCGAATGCGATATACTCCGACGGCTCCCGGTACCTATGCTGTAACTGAAGTTAAACTGAACGGAACTACGGCGCATGAATCTCACTTAGAAAAGAAGGACTGGAACGTGTCCGGCCGAACTAAACCCGGCTTCGTGAGAATTGATCGCGGCAACCATACCCAGTTTGTTATGGACAATGGGGAGCATTTCTTTCCCATAGGCCAGAACGCAGGCTGGGAACCGGCCAAAGGCGCAAAATATGCCGAAATCTTCGGCAAAATGCACGAATCTGGCGAGAATTGGTCCCGATTGTGGCTGGATCAGAGAGACGGCAGCCTGCTGGAAGCTGCAGCCGATTCGACCGGCAAGCCGAAACCAGGAAACATTGACATGAGCCAGGCGAAGCGCTGGGATGCGATTTTTGCTCAGGCCGAGAAGAACCAGATCTATTTTCAACTCATTCTAGAGCACAGTAGCGCTCTCTCCAGCGCCGCACGTTTTTCGGATTCGAGCAACGTTCTGCCCGCATGGGACAAGAACCCGCTAAATTCAGCTAACGGCGGTCCGCTGAAATCACCGGATGGATTTTTCGTTGATACCGCTGCCAGGCAGCTTGAAAAGCGCAAGCTTTACTACATCCTTGCGCGCTGGGGATATTCACCCAGCTTAATGAGTCTCGAGCTTTTCCATGACGTGCAAAACACCGACGCCGGCCACGGCAAGCACTGGGACGACATCGCGATGTGGCATCGTGAAATGAGTATATTCGCGAGAACGGTCGATGTAAACCATCATCTAATCACTACCAGTTCCGCTCCCGGTATCCCGCTCGACAGCCCGATCTGGGAGACTACAGACTATGTTCAGTCGGCGGTCTACTCCAACGACCTCATTTCAGCGCTCAGCCCAACGGCTGCCGGGCAGCCTGCATGGATGTCGAAGAAACTGGATAAACCGTGTCTCGTTGCTGAATTTGGTGCGCCGGATGCGGAGGCCCTTAAAGGCGAGGATCTTCACGCCGGCCTTTGGAGCGGGATCTTCTCGGGCATCTCCGGCGGCGCTCAATACTGGGATTGGGAAGCGATTGAGAAGGGCGACCTTTACAGCGTGCTTCGCTCTGGAACCGAGTTTATCACCGCTTCCGCACTGGCGGATCATCCCGGGTTGACACCAGAACAGGCTACCATTACCACGACGCAGAAGGGCGCACTAAGCTTTAGCCCGGGCATCGGCGCCGCATCCACGCAGGACTATAATTTCGTGGTTGGGGAGAACGGCCCACCTGCAGGATTTGACAAAGTCTCGCCCATCCTGCCGGGCAAGGCGGGTCTGCCGAAGCCGCTCTCATTCCAGCTTAACTGCACCCAACCTTCGGCATTTAAAGTGGTCGTCGCTCGCATATCCAAGGGTGGCGCGAAGCTTCACCTTTCCGTAGATGGAAAGAGCGCCGAACGCTCTTACGCCGCGGCCAGCGACGAGAAGGTAGTAAGTGGCAAAGAGGCGGAGCTTTACCTTGATCTGAGCGCGGGCGCCCACACGGTCACCGTTTCGAACGATGGCGCCGATTGGCTCTCCATTCGCCGGTTCACTATTGCCAACTATGCTCCGGCGCTTATGGGCATAGTAAAGAGCAGCAAAGATTATGCAGTGGCGTGGATCTACAATCGCGACGGCATGAATACTGAGGCGGGATCCGGCGCGGCCGGATTTACAGCAGCTAGTGGCAGGCTAAATCTTGAGGGGCTGCAAAAGAACAAGTATCGCGCGATCTGGTGGGACACCGCTGCCGGTAAACAGCTCGATTCCTCCGAAGTCGTCGTCGAATCGACTAAGCAAGATGTCGAGATCGCAACGCCGCCAATCACCCGTGACGTCGCTCTTTACGTGGTCCGCGCCGGCATCCGCACAGCATCAACGAAGTCCAAGCGAGACAAACAGTCCGTAAAACCGGCATCGCTAACGACTGGCAGTACGACAGCAGCGCCGTAAACAAAGTAATCGCAGGCAACCGGCAGGCGACCAATTACCACATTACCTAGTTACCATATTACCTAGTTACCATATTACCTAGTGGTGTGATTCCTAATTGGGTATAGGGCTCTGCCACTTCGCCAATTTGTCCGCTAGATCGGTGCTGGTAAATCGCCAGTTGAACGGTGTCGC
>CAIXIX010000079.1 GCA_903919615.1 uncultured Chthonomonas sp. | reverse complement strand
GAGCAATGCGCTCTTCTTGGCCTCTTCGATGCTCTTGACGAAGATCTGTCGGACCGCATCATGGATGATGAGATGAGCACGAAGGAGTTGGAAGGTGCTCTTGGCACAAACCTGTCGACCGGCAGGAAGGCCAAGTACTGCGGCCCAACGCAGATCAAATGCGGAACGGGCTACAGTCTCTTCGTCGGAAACCTGATCATGCTCTTTGAGTATGGTCATTAGCGCAAGTAGAGACGGAGGCACGCTCGGACGCCCGCGATCTGAGTTGTAGAACACCGCGAAGTCGTCGTCCTTGAATAGACCGGGTGCGGCTTTAGCGAGCTGTGCATAAAATGACGAAGCCGGTAGTTCAAGATCGAACACATTACCGACATCAAAGAGCTGCGACTGACGAGAGCGTTTGCCAACCATGGGGTCGAAAACTCCAGATCGAGAGATACTGATAGATTCGACACTAATGCAGACAATACCTTTGGCAAAAGCCTATTTTTCGGCTACGCTTCTAGTCCAGTACATCATAACCGCAAGTCATCCCTCGAGTTGTGGGATTAACGAAAGACTAAAACTCATAAAATATTTGACACTGTTTTTAGTATTATGTTACACTCTTGCAAGGTCGCGGGTCGTTATTTTAACGACGTTCAAAGGGGTTGTTATGTGCAGGCGCGGCAGACGCTCAACAGAATGTGCATCTTTTCTTGTGGAGCTAATCCAGAAAGACTCCAGTTATTTTACCAGGACTGACCCGTGAACTCCGGCGGGAGCATTCCGTTGGATAACCCAATGCGGTTTGATTTCAAGTGATTGTGGCCAAACAACCGCGTCATTCCATTGCTTTCAGTCCAGTGCGAAGATTAACGCCACGAAAGGCCGCTGTCTCATGAATTGTCCGGTGAATTAGACATGTGGTTTTCTGTTTGAAGCATCATGTTGATGGAGAAATAGATGAAACGCATAATCGTTTTCCCCACTTGTTTTGCATGTGTTTCTATGCTGGCCATACTCAGTGGGTTGCCTGCAAATGCTGGCCATTATTCAGGCCCGGTATTCAACTCGCCCAACGGGATCGCAACCTCGTCGCCTGGCGGATCGGCTGGATACGGTGCTGACGGTGCAGGTTGGGGCGGCCCAGCGTCTGCACAAGGCAATCCAGCTTCAGCGCAATGTTCAGGACAAATCACTGCTACATTTACGTGGGTTCCCGACCCTACGATAGCCAACGATAGTCCACCAGCATCGGCAATCGTAACGGAGTATTGCGTAGCCGGCGTCTACGGCCAGGGGTACACTTCAAGGCCGACCGCCTCGTGCGCAGATGGATTGGGGGACCCGCAACAAGGCAGCGTTTACGGTAACACGCTGTCGTACTCGTCCAGCGGTTACAGATATAGCGTGCAGACCGGAGCCAACATTTCGGTTAGATGTTCGCCTACGGCATCGGCAGCTGGGCCGGTGGCAAGCGTTTCGACGTCCGTGTGTTATGTCGTCTCCATCCAGTCTGTCACGGTCTCAATTGCTGGCACTACGCCGGTTGCATCTGCTGCTGGCACAGTGAACAGCGTCTTGATCGGGCAGGGAGTAAGTGTAAGTATGGGGCAACTGACTGACTTTACACCGAATACCTACACGTGGTCGTTGAGCGGCGACCCGTTCGAAGGTTTTCCAGTAGTCAACGCGCTGCAACCTCAGCAGACTGGACCAGCAGAGGTAACGAATCAACAGCTATCATCGGCAAGCTTTGTTTATTATTACCGGTCAGCCGGCAATAACAAAGGATTTAGGCCTCCAGCAAATCAGACCGACAGTATGCAATCCATTACTTGCATTGTAAATGGACAAATTGGCAATACCGTTCTGACGGTAACCGGCACAGCGTCTGTGGACGTTTACCAACCCGCAAACCAACTAAAAGTGTTTAGCACGGGGCTTGCGTCGTGCCAGCCTTCTCCAAATGGAGGCTATATATTACAATACACAGGAGCACAGATACCGCCAAATTACCCGGCACCAGCTCAGGGGATCTATTTCGGTGCCGCGATTCTTACACCTAAGGTGTTTTCTGCGAGCCTGGATAACGGCCAGATTCAATTTGCCCAGATGGTGACTCCGCAATGCACAGAGAACCCAGGGCCAAACGGGCAGCCATACACGTGTGATCATTTTAATCAGCTGTGTATTGATGGCGGCGTGCCCTACAACAGACCCCCGCAAATACCGGCAGATGGTTCGTGGCAATACGAAGCGGATTCGCCAGGCGTCGCAATCAATGGCACTGCGACGATAACTGCCACTTCGGTGTTGAACGATTCGTTCACCATGTATCTCCTCTTTCAACCGCCGAGCACGAACGCTGGACTCCCAACGACGATGGTTGCACTGGCGAGTGTAGGTTGGAGCATAAACTGCACCGCGTCTATGCTACTTGTAAACGGGTTGCCAATTTTTAACTATACGGCCGGGAATCAGTCCGCGGTGGTCTTGCCAGCTGTTCAAACGTCTGTACTTCCATTCTGGCTATCAACTAATGTGATGAACCCATTCTAATAGTTGGGCCCGCAAACAAAGAGGAACCTGAAATGAAGATCAAACACATATCTGCAGTAGTGTCAATCTCGGCGGTCATAACCCAAAGTTGCTTTCGTCCATGCAGCGCGAAAGGACAGATGAGTCCGGAGGCGCGCGCCGCGGGCCAAGCCGCCGAGGCTCCAATTCATCAGAAGCAACTGCATGCGGAGGAGCTTGTCGCTTCAGGGCACTATCTGGAAGCGGCGACGCTGCTGGAAACCGTATTAATCGACCACGAGGGCCACGACGATATAATCCGAACCAGCCTTGGGGACCTCTACACCAGGCTAAAGAGACCCGACGATGTGTTGCGTGTTCTGGCACCGATTTGGGACCGGAAAAACCAAAGCAGCACAACACAGCCACCTGGCACATGTATGTTGTACATCCTTGCCTTACTCGATAAGCATATGTGGGGAGAGGCGGTGTACATTTACAAATCAGCGTGTAGCAGTAATCCAGTGTTTTCGTTACCCCATCGCGGCGCATATCAACACGGGTTCCCGGCTGTGGATTTTTTTGCGGATTCACCGCAGTACAGGGCGATGCGTTCCCAGGCAGAGCTGATACTGGGCGCAACAGGCTCAAGTTTAGAGTATCGCGATGAAACACCATATTTGCTGAAGCACCTACGTGAGGCCGTTCGATTAGATCCTGGGTGCGCAGATGCTCACCTTGCGATGGGGTTAGTACTACTTGACTCCCGCAGACTTGTAGAAGCAAGATCTGCATTGACAAAGGCGCGTCGTTACGCGCCGCAGGAAGAGCTCCAGAATTTAGATAGCGCGTTCGGAGAGCTAAAGGCTGCGGAGGACCTTGAAAAAAGCAGGATTACCGGCGAGGAAATTGAAAAGCGACTAAAGAGCGTCTCCGGCGGGTAATCTGCCCTCGGGGCCTTGGCATGCTTGGCGCTGCGGTGTGTGATGAAGGCGGCAGGCGGGACGAGCGGAAAGAGGCGCGACTTAGCCTGTAAGCGAGTGTTGTGGGGCACTCCCCCTTCCGGTTGCCTCCCGTGTTCTCTACCCTCGCCGCAGCGCACCAAGGAATCAAGACGGAAAGAGGCACGCTCGGGCGCGGTAGAGAACCAGGGCGAACGCATCTTAATTCAGTAACAGGTGCTCGAGGTAGGGTTCGTTCCAACCTGCCTTAAGTCGTCTCGTCTTGATCCCGGCTCTCGTCGTCGTATCGCGTCCCAGCAGGTTGAGGGCAAGATGCCTGATGACTGCGAGATTTTCTGGCCTGTGGTCCTTTCGCACCCTGCAGTCGTCTTCGTTGAAGCAGACATCAAGCACCCAGTGAAGGCTGTTTTCGATGCCCCAGTGCCAGCGAACAGCACGGGCAAATCTCTTGGCACTGTTTGCCGCATCGGTTTGTATTGCCGTTAAGAAGTAGCGCGTCTCAGTAGTTGTCTTGTCGCCAAGCTGGCGAGTGGATCGGACGATGCCAACGCTTCTCAGACCAGGCCAAGCCTGTTTTTCGGTTTCCCGCGCGACGCCCTCAGGCAACTCGATTACCAGGTTTGTCCGCGTCTCTATTCGGTCGTGCCCCTTATCGATTGTTGATTCCGTACTTACCGTATAGCCTTCATATTTGAGCTTGGCCGCATGCTCCGCGAAGAGCTTAGCGCCCTCAAAAAGAGTAGCCTGGTTAGCCTTAAGTGCCAATACAAAGGTACCACCCTGCCTTGTAATCTGCTCTGCGGTTGCTCTCTGGCAATTCATTGCATCAGCGGTTGCGAGACAGTCTTTGACATCCAACATCATGAGCAGCGCTGGAACTGCAGTGATCTCGTTAGACTTCTCTGAAACCTTGATCTGCCCCAAGCAGAGGCGAGCACGGCTTGCCCACGCGCTAACTATGTGGATGGCACCAACATCCATTGCAGTATCGAAGCTGTGGCGAAGTGTTTTCCCATCCAGAGCTACAACCTCTTCACCAGATATTGCTATCCGTGAACGAAGATGCTCTGACCAGGATATAAGACACTTCTCTAGCTGCTTCGGGTCAATCCGCGCAAAAACCCGTTGGAAGGTATCGTGTGAAGGGATACCATTCGGTAATCCCAGGAGCTTTTCAAACCATTCCTGCTTAATCCGGCCGAATTCCGCGATCGTGACATAATCCTCAGCGCCGCTAATCATAGCCGTAAGGGCGATGAACAGGATATCCATAAGCTCATGACGCCTTGTGCGGGCAATACGAAGGTCTGAAACGGAACCGAAAACTTCCTGAAACTGGCCACTAGCCGCGTCTGACGCCATGTACATACTCCAGAAATGGACTTGCTGGCATGCTATTCGCCAACAGACTCTGAAGCGTACGAAAACTAGACTCGAAAGATTCCCACATCAACCAACTATTAAGATGCGTTCGCCCTGTACTGGTTCACTTACCACCGTGCCATTTAGCAGGGTTCCTCCAGCATACGATTTGTGGTATCTGCCATGGGGCGTCGTGTAATGAATTTACCAATGTTGGTGTAGACGACGCTCGTACATAAATGGGACGGAGTAAATCTGCATTAACATGGACTGGCTCGGATGCCCCCAAGTATGTACAACACCTATGATTTGTTAGGAGACTGGTTATGCGTTACTATCTTCGACACGACCAAATCGCACCGATTCAGGGGCCATTTAGCGCCGCCGAGATTCACGAATTACTTAAATCAAGAGAGGTTTCAACTACGGCGCACGTTGTCGCAGCTGTTGGGCAGACGAGCCATCAGCTGAAGTCGGCAACAAACTGGCTAACGGTTGCCGACATCACGACTGGTACCGAAGCTGCCGAAGCCGGAGGCCCCACAAATGGGATTGATGCTCAATCATCCGAGCGGGGCCCAGCAGGCCGAGCAACGAGAGTTATGAAGCGCTATCGCGACGCATACTTTGTTGCCCGCGGAATTACCGCCGTCGGCGCCGGCGTTAAATTGATTGGAATAGCAGCAGGGCTGCTTGTATTCTTCGGTGATCTAATGATCGTTGGTACGCTCACCGGACAATTTGGCATTGTTCCATTTGCGACGGGCTTCATCAGTGGAGCCTTTTCTGGAGGCACTGTATACCTGATTGGCGTACTCATTTCCGCAGCGGGAGAGCTCAATAAAGCACAGCTTGACTCGGCGGTGAACACATCTCCGTTTCTGACAGACGACCAGCGCGCCGAGGCGATGTATCTCGGCTGAAACACTTCGGGGTAACCATCGCCGAAGAACTTCATTTCTTGATCAAGAGACCATCCGTCGAGATTGAATACCATAAAGAGTCGCCAGAACAGGGCGATACAGACCGATTAGCAGCCGAAGAGTATTCAATCGTAGCCCTCACAAAATTTTTCTGTCAATTTTTTCACCTACCGGGAAAAAATGCCCTTGGGAACGTACAATATATTGTAGGGCATTGATTTTCTGTGAGCCTACGTCCGAACAACACGCATTAACCATCCTTGTTCCGCGCTACCACGTTTGCACTCTCCGTGTTCTGCAACTGTCTGTTTATCTTTTTCTCTGAAGCCGAGCCCGTCCACAACGTCCACTGCAACCATTGCGTGAAGTAATGGGATCGTGAACGCACGATACATGCTGTGGTCGCGGTCAAAACCCTCTCTTTCCGCGCACCTGCGGTGCGCGGACGGAAATAGAGGGAGAAGCTTGGTCGGTAGGTTTCACGAATCCAGGGGCGTTTTGCCGGGTTCCCTGCCGCGCCCGAGTTCCTCCCATGCCTGAACCCCTCATTCTTCGGGCGGCACAGGAACCCTGGG
>CAIXIX010000078.1 GCA_903919615.1 uncultured Chthonomonas sp. | reverse complement strand
TCATGCCATGTTCGTTGTTGGCCCGCCCCACACCTCCCATTCTCACCTCCTTCCGTCTTGTACGCCGTTGGCGCGCAAGGAGGAAGGAGGCCGTGATCGTGACATTGGCTCTACACGATCGCCCTCGCGGGCTAACAGTTGGGGAAGTGGGGTTGCCTCTTTACCGGACCGGTGAGCGGTCGCGGCAGGAAGCTTCGCTGATCGCCCTTCGGGCTGGATGAAACACCTGCTGCAGAGCGGTTCTGGATCAGCGTTTCGCGTCCAGCGGGATCGAAGGTGTGAGAGATTATGCCGCCATTCGCCAGCACGCGGTGGGACTCTCTATCCAGACAATCCCACTGCATTGTCGTCTGCTCGTTGTACGGGTTCAGAATGCCCGTCAGTCGACTCTGGATATCTCTTGTGTAGGTGGTAACGCCGTAGTTATCTTGCAGCACCAGTCTGTTGCCGACCGGGTCCAGTGTTACCGTCAGGTTGATGCCTGTCGGGTTCTGGGTAGCGTACTTCCTTCCGTCCAAATCCCATAGGAGCGAAGTAATGCCGGTTACGTCCTGGCTGGTCAGCTGTTGCTCGGCTGAATCCCAGGTATTCGTCACCCTGGTGCTATCGATGTAGAGCGTGCGCGGGAGCCCTGGGTTGAGTGCGGATCCGATGATCTCGTAATACGGGCAGCAAAAGTGTAATTGGAGCTAGTGTGTATCGAACATTACCCCGCAAACTTGCCCGTATCGGCTTACAACTAAGAGCACTCCATGTACGTGTGGATTTCCAAGCAGTTCAGATGCCTTGTAGCTGTCAAATAGTAGACCGTGACCGCCAGGAGGAGCCTTCAGCCCAGGGAACTCGGTCGCGAGCAGCGCCATATCCAGATACCTCGGGTGCTCGGAGCCGCCCATCTCTTGAAGCACGTGAGCCTCCGAAACACCGCTCGTGCAACTTAAAAGTAGGCTGATCCTTGCCTCATCCGATTCTAATCTCGCCTCGAGTGTTAGGTTCCACGCAACGAGGCCGAGCAGCGCGACGCCAACACACAGCCGTCCAAGAATCAAGAACGCCCTGTGCTTACCGGCTTGAGTCGCACCACCTGTGAAGTTCCCGCTCATCTCGGTTTAATAGCCTCCTGTAGGGGTCCCGCGCTACTACAGGTCGCGCGGTTGCGCTCCAATTATTCGCAATGAAGATCATAGGTGCTGTCCGAACAGCAGTCCGTACATAACGATAACGATATGTCCCAGCTTACATCTGGATCAACAGTCGGAAACTTGCATGCGCATGATTATCCGAAGTCGTTGGCTTTGTTGTCCTCCATAGGGTCCCTGCCAGCGCCAGTATGGTATTGTTGATTACAAGGGATCAAACCGGCGATGCTCCCTATTGACACTGACATGCAACAGCCAATGCAGTGGGCGAGTTTGTCGGCGCTCCTTGTATGTGGTTCGCGTTGGCCAGGGTACGAAACCCGGTACTGAGGCAATAGCAGACCACAATCACCGTCGTGAATCCGCTTAAGTAGGCCGTTGTCGCCAACAAACGGGTTTGGGTTAAGGTCGATCACCATTCCGACAGGTCCGCATACACCGCATGTCAAATGTGAGCCACACGCTGAGTTCGCGAGATCGCATGCCTTTCGTGGACAGTATCGATAGTTGTAGTACTTATTGTTAGAAAGGTCTGTGTACACTGAGTACATACAAAGAAAGCACGCTGCGGCCGGCTTTGAAGGGCATCCGGCGATTGGTGCAAGTCCAGACGGATCAGTGTACGTCAGGGGGTTGTTAGCGGCGTACCCATATGGATGCTCCCCCGCTTGCTGCTGCTCGAATCCTGCTATCCCACCTTCCCCGTTGTGGGCACACCGCAGGCACCCTGCGCAGCGCTAGCATTGTCGGCGCCACCGCTGCACACGCCGGTACCTCCAGGGCCGCCAACAGGTGGCCACCGGGCGGACCGTTCGGCGCACCGCACGTGCCGCTTGCTCCTGCACCAGCGGCCCCGGTGGTCGACGGGTCATCGTAGGGCGAGAACCAGACTCCAGGACTGGAGGCCGAGTCTAGGCCGATGAAAACGCCTGTAATATCGTTCGGACTCTGCCCGCTACTCACAGGACCAGATTTCGCCGACATCTGCGCAAATGGGGTGCGGTTTGCCGGCCGTGAGCTCGGGGGAAAGTTATTGACATCCCCGTTTGCATCGATGATGCGAGGCATAAGTGTGTCTGGCCATGTGGCAAGGGTACCGTTCATAGCGGGACTGGGACCAACGCTCATGCTAATTCGCCTCCCCCAACGTTTGTTGGTTGCACTTTGCTGCTCCTCCATTGATCCAGAATCTCCCGTAAGGAAGATACCACCATATCCGCGCAGCGTTCCTTGCCCGGTGGCAGCCCGCCGAGGATCATACGAAGGTCCTCTGCAGTCAACAGAGATAGAATTTCTGGGCTTTTGCCTTCCATCCATCGACAAACCCAGCTTCCACAGGCTATGGCGTTCGGGCATATGGCTTAGTCGCAGACCGTCTTTAAGTAGGCTTCCGCACTCAGGTAAGCCAGAACATCAAGAAGCACAATAGGAAAGCAGCCGAGCGTCCGATTTCTTTCATCGCGGGTTTGGCGTCAAGCTTTCCATAGCCGTCCGAATCGCTGTTGAGGTTCCATCCGCGATCGGAATGGCCGGATCTGACAGCACGATGTTGGCGGCGCCTTGCAATTGTTGAGTGTATTCATTATCCCAGTCATCCAGATACGTGTAATGTCGGTCACTCAAGACGTTGCAGGCAACACGGTTGGTTGACAATTCGGTTTCCACTCGAGCGCGTTCAGACTCGATTAAGCCAACCAAGACCATCAGGTTTGCCTCATCTTGACACGGCTCGAATAACCTAACCGCCAGGATTAAGATAACGACAAGAATATAGAGAGCTTCACGATCAAACAACGGCACTTGATTTACCCTCCATAGAAAGAAGCGCAAGGCGCTCACAGACGCTTCTCTGCCGAGATATAGCACACTAACGGTTAATAGAATGAGCGTTTTAATATTTAATCCATCAGTGTTGCATGCGCGCAGAAGAGCAGCACACGAGAAAGCACGGGCAAGGTGAATCCGCATCTCAGGAGTGTCCGGGTCCGACTCCGGCACACACCAGCGCATAAGTTCTAGTACCTCCCCAGGTATCGGATCAAAACGCGCAGGGACGACCAGCTGATCCCGAATAACCATGAGCGCCTCGTAGTTTTGGCCATAGTCCATACCGCTATCCATGTCAGCGATCTGCATCAAGATTTCATCATCAACTCGTGGTTGTAGCCACTCCAGAAGAGCTTGAGAAGAGACCGCGTACTGCGGTAGCAGGCATGCAATCTGGTTGAATTCATTCATTGCCTACAGACCCTTTTGCCCGGATTGAGAGCAATTACCTAATCCGTTTCGCTTGGAACGACCTAAACCGCTCCGCTGGGTTCGTTACGCCGTTCACACGGCAATAGCCTCAAACGAGCACGGCATCTTTGTTAGGACTTTTGTGCCGTCACGATACCGGTTAGCGGTCAATACATCGAATAAAAGTCCCAAACCAGGAAGCCGTCGAGCTAACCCAATATTGGTCGACGAAATCACGCCGGCCGAAAATTCCCGGCCGGGCATCACTTACGTACGAGGTCGATTTTGCAATCCAGGTTACACGACACCAGAGCCCGGAGTATTTCAACTTGCCCCGCCACGGAACTCAAGGAAAATTTTAGGCGCTATTCACGTTAGCGGGCTGAATAGCTTAGATTCCAATTATGGTACCGGTATAGGCAGACGAATAGGTGGAGTTGGCCACGGCATGGGCGGAATTGGCCATGTTATGGGTGGCATTGGCCATGTTTGCGTCACGTGACGCAATGACAGCGACACAGTGGCTGTTACCAATGTTATTGATGCCTGCACGCTCGCACTCTCTATTGAATATTCACTGCATGCCAGTCCGAAGAACCCCTAAGGGTGCGCTCATGCATACAAGTTTTGGATCGTCTCACCGAGCCAGGTTTGGAGTCAGCCACGCGGTGAGCGGTCTCAAGCGGAACTGGATACTGCTATCTGCCCGCCCATCGGTATGCTGTCAACGTAGGGCTGGAGCGTCACAGCGGCGGCAAAGTTACAATTCAGCCGCGACGCTTCCAATCATCTCAGTTTCACGATAGCGTCCCTCGTCAGACGCCTAGACCTCAGCGTGTGCGTATCTAAGACGAAGTTCGACAGATAGCCCCGTGTTGAGCCTGCCACTGTTTGGTCATAATAGTAAGAGTAATACACCTTGCTGCCGCGGCGGTCTAGCGCGGTTATCGTGTAGATTGAGACGTCAAGGTCGTCTCTGGCACGCGTAATTACTTGGTATCGTTTGCCGCCGTTCCACACAAATAGACCCGCGCAGTTGTTGTTCTCGTCTGAGGACGAGAAGATTAGCGTATGGTCGTGATTTGGGAGCCAAACAAAGGCAAGTCCTCCAGTATTAGCCAGCCCCGTAATCGGCACACCGCCCGGGAATTCTGATACTGTGTGGCCTCCAACGGTGGTAGCCCAGACTTTGCCGCTTGCGTCACATGCAAGCCCATAGGGACTTGCAATAGGGGCAATCGTCGTTACAGACCCGATGATCAAGAAGAACAGGATGTGCAGGTGAGGCAATGATAGCCCTTTGACACCTTAGCCTGTCGGCAACAGATCTTGCAGCATGCTGTGCGTTTCCGTAATGGGAGGTATATGACTACTATTTCTGCCATTCTGCTCAGGCATCTTCAACCCATCGTGGGCATGCCACTGAGTATCGCCCGTCGCGCTTCGTCTATGCGTGGATTCCATTTCGGAGCGGTCCGGCCAATTGATCGAGGCACTGCGGGTGAATACTCCCTGCACATCCAATGTCCATGGCGGATTGAGGGGCCGAACGGCATCCTAACGGGCAGTTCCGATTTATGGCGTCCACTTAGCTCAGATGTCGACTGGAATACCTGGACCTATGAACGTGGAAACCTGCAGGACGCCTTGTTGCGGGAGTGGTTGGGTGGCTACGATGAGGGGACACGCTCCCTGATTAACCCCGATGAACGGCTCGTGGTGGAAGCTGTTAAGGCCGACGACTATGGTGGCGCAACCATTGCACTTTCCGGCGGGTTCCGCCTCGTGCTGTTTCCGGACGGTTCTGATGATGAAAACTGGCGACTGTTCCAGTGCCAAACAGATGCTGCTCACCTCGTAGTCGAAGGGGGCAGAATTATAGAGAGTTGCGCGGCTGTCGTATAGGTGGATATTTCTATGACCCATTGGCATGAGTTACCGAAAAACACACGTGGCTGGTTGATTCCTGCGAAACCAGGGAGCCGTGTAGCCATTTGTTTTCGCGGTGAAGACGTGCGCAACGCTCCTTTCCAGGGCCACTTTTTGCGCTATGAGGGAGTCGGAGAGGTGCCAAAAGGCCTGTCCTCCTGGAAGCGCAACCCTGAAGGATGGTTTGAGTTATGGCCGCACGAACCCCTTTTCGCATCATCGATCGAGGAATCGAAAGCCGTATGTGCGCCATTGCTCTCGTATGTTGAAGAGGGCATCAGTGATTCGCTCTTCGATAGCAGGCCGTATCAGCCCCCAGCGAAACCACAATTGGTTAAAGAGGTTGAGCACGACACCCATCGTGCCAGTGCCAGAATCGTGCAATATCCTGACGGTGTGTACGAGGTTGGCTATGCTGTGTATGCCCCCAGCGGGCGTTATTTCCCTGCCGCTACACCAGGCATCAGCGCCGAACTTAACTTTGACTGGGGCAAGACTTACGCGACCGATGATGCAGGCCAACAATTGCGCACTCTGGCAGACGATCTGGAAAGTGCGCAAGAGATTGCCCTTATTGAACTGGATCGATTTGTTGAGCAAGATCCCGAAATCAAGCTGCGAACCGAACTCTAGCCGGAAAGCAGTCTTGCGCCTGCCGGATGGATGCGGGCTATGGACTGAAGCCTTTGGCCCTCACCGGGTTCGGGGCTCGCGCCCGAATTCATCCCATGCCTGGTTCCGTCATTCTTCGGGCGGCATAGGAGCCCTGGGATGAAACGAGTAGGGGCCTCTCCCTAGACTCTCGCTGGGGCTCGTTAGGGCGAGGGATTGATTCGCGCCAGCCGGCATATTCCGCGCGATCTGCGCGCAATATAACTTGTCAGATATTAAGCACTTCCGCTACAGGCGCTGTCTCCCCTGTCCCCGACCCTAACAAGGATTCATGTCACGATCGACGATGACGGCTTTCCGGTATAGCCCCCCTCACCTTTGTCCTCTCCCACCCTGCTAGGCACCCGAAAGGTGTTCCGAAGTCAAGACCAGTCATGTGCCCGAGCGGGAGGAGAGGAAGGATTCGCCGCCTCCGGATGTAGGCTCACTTCCCTGCGAAGCCAGTTCCACTACGTTACCACACAATTCTCTCCCTCACAGCAAATTTTCCAAGCGTACGAAATGAACAGACACTTCAATTGCAGTCGTGCTTAATCTCGCGCTCTCCCTAAAATCCTTGGAACCATTGCCGTTACAAGTGAGTCTTATCGCCGAGCCGGTTGAGGGATAGGTCTTTAAATACTATTAAGTCATCGCATAAATCATCCGCGAAATGCATGAGAGCCTTAACTCGTCGTTGCTGCGGCGAGATATGGCATGCCCTGTTCACTCTCGCTCATAAGCCGGATACATTGCTCACGACGGCACGTATCCATCTGAACACATTGTGAGTCCTGCCGACAAAAAGGAACATAAAATGGCACGAAACAACTCCGTTGCAGCATTGATTTTCATCCTTATCCTTGGAGTTGGCGGTGCAATTGCAAGCGCCGTGTATCGTGCCGCCGCTCCTGCGGCTAGCCTGTCCGTTTTTGCAGTCTCCTTTTTGATTGCGCTTTTTGTCTCCAGTTCGATCAAGGTTGCGAATCAGTGGGATAAAGCTGTTGTATTGAGGTTAGGAAATTTTCGTGCGCTGCAGGGACCCGGGCTTTTCTGCATTATCCCGATCATCGATGCCATTCCCTACTGGATCGACACCCGCGTTATTACGACTTCGTTCACCGCCGAGAAGACGCTGACCAAGGATACGGTTCCCGTTGATGTCGATGCGGTGCTCTTCTGGAAGGTGCTAGATCCACAGAAGGCGGCGCTATCTGTCGCAGATTATCGCAGCGCAATCGCCTGGGCCTCCCAAACTGCTTTGAGAGATGTAATTGGCAAGACCATGCTTTCAGATATGCTCGAAGGCCGCGACAAGATCAGCAATGTGCTGCAGAAGATCATTGATGAGCGCACTGAGCCCTGGGGCGTCAACGTTATTTCAGTGGAGGTCAAGGATGTACTGATCCCGCCGGCCCTGGAAAACGCGATGTCGATGCAGGCTCAGGCAGAGCGCGAGCGACAGGCCCGCGTAATCCTTGGAGATTCTGAGCGACAGGTGGCTGAGAAATTTGGAGAAGCGGCCAAGACTTACGCTCACGATCCTATCGCACTCCATTTGAGGGCGATGAATATGCTCTACGAGGGTTTGAAGCAGAACTCGACAATTGTCATTGTTCCCAGCACTGCTGTGGATACGATGCAGTTGGGCGGCCTCGCCGGCCTAACAGCGCTAACCATGGGTATCGGTCAGGATAAAAGAGCAGCCGAGGAGATGGCGCCGATCCCGTCAACGTCGAAAATTGAACCCTCTTCAGAAAACGTCCAGACTCCGCTGATCGGGGTGAACAGTTAAGACGATCGCACATTCGAAGTAAGATTTCGGTTCGATTGTAAGTCAACGCGATGGGAGAAAGGGTGGAGCAAGAGATGGTTGTGCAAGAACTGTATCTGGCTGGTGAGAAGGTACAGCCTGGACGTTACAAACGGGTAGATAGCGGGCATGTGGTCGTGCTGGAGCATGAGGATGTGCTGCCAGCAGCTATGGACGGTCAATCAACCAGTTACACGCGCATCCAGTTTTGGAACGACATAAATAATACAAATCGGTCAACCAATTCCAGCTCCGCGGAGAACGATTAGCGAGTTTACGCAGCAAGATTGAGGCAAGACCTTGAAAGATCAAGAGCATTCGATTAAAGCGTTGTTTGTTGATATTGGCGAAGTGTTGCTCACAAATGGATGGGGACATGAGTCCCGTAAATTGGCTGCAGAAAAGTTCGCCATCGATCTGGCAGAGATGGAAGACCGACACCATCTGAACTTCGAAACGTTCGAAAACGGCAAACTCACTCTCGAGGAGTACTTGAGCCGTGTCGTGTTCTATCAGCAGCGGCCATTCACAGACGCCCAGTTTCGTGAATTTATGTTCGCCCAATCCAAACCTTATCCTGAAATGATCGCGCTGGTAACGCAGCTCAAGACAAAGTTCGGGTTGAAGGTAGTTGTGGTTAGTAACGAATCACGAGAGTTAAATGCGCACCGAATCCGCACGTTCAAACTAAACGCCATTGTTGATGCTTTTGTCTCATCTTGCTACATTCATATTCGCAAGCCAGACAAGGACATATTCACCATGGCGCTGGACATCGCACAGGTACCAGCTTCGCAGGTCGTGTTTATCGACGACACGCCGATGTTTATTCATGTCGCCGAAGGCATGGGAATTCAAAGCGTTCTGCATACCGATTTCAGGTCCACAATCGCAAAGCTGTCGCTGCTTGGGCTGCAGGTTGACGCTGATGGCAGCCGTCAAACTGGCGGGCAACCGGCCAATATGAGCTGTGGCTCCCTTGCCACCCAACATGTAAATGGCGCGGCAAAATTAACACGGATTGATAAATTGGAAATTACAGAAAGTGAAAGTATCCAATGAATACGGACTTGGGTTTCGGCCTCCACTCGCATCAAATAGTGGAAACCGCAAGGTTGCTGGTCGCCAATGACAAGGGACTGCTTGCAATGGACGAGAGCACGCCAACCTGCGACAGGCGGTTTGCGCCGCTAGGGATTCCCCAAACGGAGCAGGCGAGGCGCGCCTATCGCGAGCTGATTGTGACCACTCCAGGTCTAAGCGAATTCATCAGCGGGGCCATTCTGTACGATGAGACCATCCGCCAAAAAACGACAGATGGCATTCCGTTTCCAAAGGTTCTCTCAGAGGCTGGCATCCTACCCGGCATCAAGGTTGATACCGGAGCTAAGGATATGGCAGGCTGCCCGGGCGAGAAAATCACCGAGGGGCTCGATGGGCTGCGCGACCGCCTAACCGAATACTATGCAATGGGCGCGCGGTTCGCCAAATGGCGCGCAGTTATTACGATGGGCGACTGCCTTCCCAGCCGGAGCTGTATCGAGGCAAATGCGCACGCGTTGGCGCGTTATGCTGCGCTGTGCCAGGAAGCAGGACTGGTACCCATCGTTGAACCCGAAGTGCTTATGACCGGTGACCACACGCTGGAACAGTGCAGCGAAGCTACGGAACTGCTTCTGCGGATCGTTTTCATTCAGTTGTTCAAACAGGGAGTGATGCTCGAGGGCATGCTGTTGAAGCCCAATATGCTCGTTCCCGGATTGACCTGTACTGTGCAAGAGAGCGTCGATGAGGTTGCCGACGTCACAGTAAGGTGCCTTCTGAGGGCAGTGCCAGCCGCTGTTCCAGGCATTGCGTTCCTGTCTGGCGGGCAATCGTGTGAGTTGGCCTCGGCGCGGTTGAATGCGATCAACTTCAGATACAAGGGGCAGTTGCCCTGGCAGATCGCATTTTCGTTTGCACGCGCCATCCAGCAACCCGCTCTGGAGATCTGGCAGGGAAAGGTCGCCAATGTAAATGCCGCACAGCAAGCTCTGTATCATCGAGCAAGATGCAATCAAGCGGCACGTCGCGGTGATTACACTGCTGCGATGGATCAGTAGAATGACCGATAAAGCGATATCCACGAACGTTGGCACCGTAGTTTCGGTGCGCGGGAGTGTTGTGGATGCACGATTTGAGGCGCAGTTGCCAACGATCTATTCCGTACTCCGTGCCGGAGTGAAACACGAGATCGTGATCGAAGTGTTATCCCAGCGGGATAAAGGTCATGTTCGCGGCATAGCCTTAACTCCCACACAGGGTCTCGCGCGCGGCACGCGTATTGAGGACACAGGATTGCCACTTATGGCGCCGGTGGGCAATGGGATCCTGTCGCACATGTTCGATGTGTTCGGTAACGTCATCGATGGCGGGGCTTCTCCCTCCGATGTTCAATGGCGTTCCGTGCATCAGCCTCCACCTGCGCTTTCGCGGCGTTCTACAAAGTCGGAGGTTTTTGAAACAGGCATCAAAGTTATTGATGTATTGGTGCCCCTTGAGCGGGGAGGCAAGGCCGGGCTCTTCGGCGGAGCTGGGGTCGGCAAGACAGTATTGCTGACTGAGATGATTCACAATATGATCGGTCGCCAGGAAGGCGTGAGTCTGTTTTGCGGCATCGGTGAACGGTGCCGCGAAGGCGAGGAGCTTTACCGCGCCATGAAAGACGCAGAAGTACTGCCGAACATGGTGATGGTCTTCAGCCAGATGAATGAGCCGCCGGGTAGCCGATTTCGAGTGGGATTGGCTGCGCTTACGATGGCAGAGTACTTCCGAGATGATGAGCACAAAGATGTGCTGCTGCTCATCGACAACATATTCCGATTTATCCAGGCTGGCATGGAGGTCTCTGGAATGATGGGACAGATGCCATCGCGACTTGGCTACCAGCCCACAATGGGCACCGAGCTATCCAGCCTTGAAGAGCGCATCGCCAATACAGATACAGGCGCAATCACTTCCATTCAGGCCGTCTATGTGCCTGCCGACGATTTCACAGATCCAGCAGCAGTTCACACCTTCTCACACCTTTCCGCGTCGATCGTGCTCTCGCGCAAACGGGCAAGTGAGGGCCTCTTCCCAGCAATCGACCTGTTAAAGTCAAGCTCCAAAATGGCGACACCCGGCATTGTCGGTGAGCGACATTACACTCTCGCACAGGAGATCCGGAAAACGCTCGCGCAGTACGAAGACCTCAAGGATATCATCGCCATGCTTGGTCTTGAACAGTTGTCTCCAGACGACCGTGCGATTGTGGCGCGTGCACGTAGGTTAGAGCGGTTCCTAACGCAGCCCTTTTTTACCACCGAGAAGTTCACGGGCATCAAAGGAAAACTGGTCAGCCTGCAAGACTCCGTTACGGGTTGCGAACGGATCCTGAACGATGAGTTTAAGGATTGTCCGGAAAGCGCACTCTATATGATTGGGAAAATTGACGAGGCTAAGAAGAGTGATTAGGTGCGTAGTGGATTCCAATTATGGTACAGGCTGATCTCATGGCACTTAAGCTTCTAATCCCGTCACAGGTCTTTGTTGATAGGGCAGGAGTTTCTCGGATCGTTGCGGAGACGCACGAGGGCTCTTTTGGGCTGTTGCCTCATCGGCTCGACTGTGTGGCAGCGATAGCGCCGGGAATTCTGTGTTACGAAACGGCAGAAGATGGCGAAGTCTATGTCGCAGTGGATGAAGGCGTACTGATCAAGTTCGGCACGAGCGTTCTCGTCTCCGTGAGGCGTGCAATCGGAGGCACGGATCTGGTCAAACTGCGTGAAGCCGTAGACCGAGAATTTTTGACCCTGAATGAGCAGGAGCAGAGCGTGCGCTCCGTGATGGCAAAGTTGGAAAGCGGGCTGATCAGCCGCTTAGCGGAGCTTCATCATGAGTGGTAATCCGGAACGCGAAACGGAAAACGATCAACAATCCTTTCGTAAAGCGGTCGATTCGAAGGCGGCGCGCAAGCTCAAGGCACAGCGAAATCCAGCGCAGGGTGTGTGGTTCGGGCTCGGGATGATGGGATTGGTAGGTTGGTCGGTCGCAGTGCCGACGCTTATTGGCGCGGCGATCGGAATCTGGATGGACAAACGGCATCCTGGAAATCATTCATGGACGCTGGCGCTGTTGATCGCTGGCCTAGTAATCGGATGCTTTAATGCAGGGCATTGGGTCTCACAGGAAGACCAGGCAATGCGGGAAGAACAGGAGAATGACGATGAGTGAGCCGCTCAGCCCGGTGCTGGCGTTATTGGCGGGAGGCATACTCGGCGCAATCTTTTATGGTGGCCTCTGGTGGACGGTTCGCACGAGCGTTTCGTCTGCTCAGCCAGCGCTCTGGATATTATGCAGCCTGTTGATCCGGACCGGCATTGCCCTCACAGGATTTTTCTTTGTTTCAGGTGGAAGCTGGATGCAGATGGTTGAATGTCTCCTCGGATTTGTTCTGGCTCAACGTGCCGCTATCTGGCTGACTCGACAGCCAGGAGACAAACAGAGCCATCTGGTGACTGAGGCTGGCCATGCGCCTTAGCGCAGACCAGATGATCTTCTGGAAACATGGGATATTCAAACTCAATGGAACCATTGTTTTCACCTGGGTATTGATGTTGGTAATGGCCGTCGGATCGAAGCTTATCACGCGCAAACTCTCTACCGGTGCGGATCGCACCCGATGGCAAAACCTGCTGGAGATCATCGTTACTGCAATCGATAAACAGATCGAAGACGTCGGCCTCAGCCATCCAGAGAAATATATTGGCTTTATAGGCACCCTCTTCCTTTTCGTCGCAGCCTCCAGCCTATGCACCATCATCCCCGGTTATGAACCACCGACAGGCTCCCTCTCCACCACCGCGGCGCTTGCGCTTTGTGTGTTTGTGGCTGTACCGCTTTTCGGTATCGAGGAGCAGGGGCTGAGTGGTTACCTAAAGACATACCTGAAACCAACGGTCATCATGCTGCCGTTCAACATCATCAGTGAGGTATCGCGTACGCTGGCACTCGCGGTCCGTCTCTTCGGCAACATGATGAGTGGGGCAATGATTGTCGCAATTTTGGTGACGATCACACCTTTCCTGTTCCCTATCGTGATGACGCTTCTCGGCCTGCTCACTGGTATGGTTCAGGCCTACATCTTTAGCATTCTGGCCGCAGTGTATATTGCGGCCGCGACAAGCACACGCAAACGCAAAACTGAGCAGGCCGAAGCCGGGCCTGTGCCCACGCCCTGACACGGCAGATCCAAAGGACCTATTTATGGACGCCACGACAAGCATTGCAATGACCTCTATCATGACAGCAGGCCTCACGATAAGCGTGGGTAGTATTGCACCTGCGCTTGCTGAAGGGCGAGCGGTCGCAACGGCATTGACATCACTTGCGCAACAGCCGGATGCCTCGGCCACCATCACCCGGACCCTGTTTGTTGGGCTTGCGATGATCGAATCGCTTGCGATCTACTGTTTCGTCGTCTCGATGATCCTCATTTTCGCCAATCCATTCTGGAACCATATCATCGCCCACCCGACAGGAAAGTAAGATCATGCTGATCGATTGGTTCACCGTCTGCGCGCAGGCGCTCGACTTCCTAATACTCGTGTGGCTAATGAAGCGATATCTGTACAAGCCGGTACTCGACGCCATAAATGTGCGGGAAACGCGGATTGCAGCCGAAATTGCGGACGCGGATGCAAAAAAGGCGGAAGCTCTAAAGGAGCGTGCGACGTTCCAATCCAAGAACGACGACTTCGACAAGCAGCGCGCTGCGCTCCTGAGCAAAGCGAATGATGACGTGAAATCCGCACGCCAGCGCCTCCTGGACGAAGCGCGGCAAGCGGCTGATGCCTTGAGCGCAAAGCGGCAGGAGACGTTAAGAGACGATGCCCGCAATCTAAACCAGGCGATCAGCCGACGAACTCAGCAGGAGGTGTTCGGGATAGCACGCAAGGCGCTGACGGATCTCGCTGCATCCGATCTTGAAGAACGTATGTGTGCGGAGTTCATTCGCCGGTTGCAGGCAATGGAGGGCGAAGCGAAACAGGCGTTCGGCGCGGCGCTCGTGGCCGCGCCCGCCCCGGCGGTTTTACGAAGCGCCTTTGATCTGCCCAAAGAGCAGCATACGCAGATTCAAAATGCCCTCAACCAAACCTTCGCAGCAGAAATCCCCGTGCAGTTCCTTACAGATACTCACCTCATAAGCGGGATTGAACTCACGGCAAACGGACAAAAATTGGCATGGAGTATCGCGGACTATCTCGTATCGCTAGAACACGGAGTCGACGAGCTCCTCAAACAGAAAGGCAGGACAGATGTCCAGCCTGCACAGGAGCGCGCTGTCGCACCTAAACCTGATAGTTCAGAGCCATCAACGACTGCCCCCGGAAAAGCAAGCCCATGACCCAGGAAACTGAAAGCCTCCTGAGCGTTCTGGACTCTGTTTTCGCGGTAATCGACAAAGCGCGAGATGCCTATACTCCACAATTGACGCCACGTGAGGTGGGTACGATCGTCAGCGTTTCAACCGGAATTGCCATGGTATCTGGTCTGCCGGGCGTGGGCTTTGAAGAGCTGGTATCGTTTCCCGGCGATGCACTGGGAATAGCCTTCAATGTAGATGAGGATGAAATTGGCGTCGTTCTTTTAGGCGATTACTGGGACCTTCATGCGGGCGATGAGGTTGTTCGAACGGGCCGCGTGATGGATGTGGCTGTTGGCGATGGTTTGTTGGGTCGCATTATAGACCCACTTGGCCAGCCAATTGATGACGGTGGACCGGTGGCATCCACCAGCCGACTTCCTATCGAACGCCCCGCCGCGCCCATTATGGACCGATCTCCCGTCACCGTGCCGCTCCAAACCGGTTTGAAAGTAATTGATGCGCTTATTCCCATAGGGCGTGGTCAGCGAGAACTGATCCTGGGCGATCGACAGACAGGCAAGACCGCCATTGCGATAGATGCCATTCTAAACCAGAATGGCAAAGATGTTGTGTGCATCTACTGCTCCATTGGTCAGCGCGCTTCTGCCGTGGCCAAATCGGTCGCGCTGCTGCGGCAACATGGCGCATTGGATTACACGGTAGTTGTTGTGGCTGAAGGCAACGATCCTGCCGGGCTCATCTACATCGCCCCTTACGCTGCAACCAGCATCGCCGAGCACTTTATGGAGGCTGGTCGAGATGTACTCATCGTTTACGATGATCTTACTCAACACGCACAAGCCTACCGAGAGATATCGCTCTTGCTGAGGCGCCCACCGGGTCGCGAAGCGTTTCCTGGTGACATCTTCTACATACACTCGCGAATGCTGGAACGAGCCACCCACCTACGCAAAGAGCTGGGAGATGGTTCACTTACGGCGCTGCCCATCATCGAAACCGAAGCCGAGGACATATCCGCTTACATTCCAACGAACTTGATCTCAATCACGGACGGTCAGATATACCTGTCGCCGTCACTCTTTGAGCTCGGCGTGCTGCCCGCGGTAGACGTGGGGAAATCTGTTTCCCGAGTTGGCGGTGAAGCGCAGCGAGCCGCTTACCGAGCCGTGGCAGGCGACCTTAAACTCGCCTATGCACAGTTCGAAGAGCTAGAATCGTTCTCGCGGTTTGGAGCACGTCTGGATGAAAATACTCGCAAGAGCATCGAGCACGGTCGACGGATCCGCGCCTGCCTCAAGCAGCCAGAATCATCTCCTGTTTCAGTTACCGCTCAGATCGTGCTGCTGATAGCGTTAACCGCAGGTCTATTTGACGCGGTGCCGTTGGACCAGATGAAGGCAGCGGAAAGCGCAATGAGCGCAGCCGGTATCCCTCCAGATCTGCGCGCGCGATTGGACAGCGCTCAAAAACTGAGCGATGCGGATCGAGATTCGATCCTCCAGATTGCGCGAAAGTCTCTTTCTGAGTTCCTGTCTGCACCTCAGGCGAAGCCATGAGCGAGACCACGGCCAGTCTGCGGCACAAGATCAGCAGCGCAGGGGATCTACAATCGGTTGTCCGCACAATGAAGGCGGTCGCTGCATCCAGTATCGGGCAATACGACAAGTCGGTTCTCGCATTGGCGGATTACTGCCGCGCCGTCGAGTTGGGGCTTGGCGCATGCTTTCGGGAACTCGGACCTGCGGCAAGCACAATCACACCAAAAACTGCAACTGATGCTAGTAATCTGGGCGTCATTGTGTTTGGGTCCGACCAGGGGTTAGTTGGACAGTTCAATGAAGTTATCGCCGATTATACGATCAAGACGATCGCGGCGTATCCCGGCAAACCACACGTTTGGGCCGTTGGTGAACGCGTTCAAGCGCATATGGCCGACAGAGGCGTGCAGATAATTGGCCTCTTTCCCGTCCCCAATTCCGTCAATGTCATTTCTCCGCTTGTCGGGCAAATCCAGATTGCGAGCGAGGCGCATAGAGCTAAGGGCGAGTATACGCGGTTATTCGTGTTTCACAACCGTCCACTTTCCGGAGCGCTCTACGAGCCAGTGTGCCAGCGGCTATTGCCTCTCGACGTTCAGTGGCAGCAGAATTTGGCCAAAGTTCCATGGCCGACGACTATCTTGCCGGAGATCATGTGCGGGGATGTCGAAACATTGCGTGGGCTCATCAGAGAGTTTCTCTTTATGTCGCTGTACCGAGCTTGCGCACAGTCTCTGGCTAGCGAAAATGCAAGCCGCCTGGCGGCGATGGAACGCGCGGATAAGAATATCAACGAGCTGATGGAGAGCCTGCAGGGTTCATTTCATAGATTACGACAGAACGGGATCGACGAGGAGCTGTTCGACGTAGTATCCGGTTTTGAAGCGCTGAGCGGCGAATGAAGAAGGCGGCTGCGGGCGAAACATCGATCGACGAAGTGCTGCGCTGCGCATCCGCATAATGTCATTTGCAGGCTGTTGCGATACGCATGACATACGTATTGTTAGGTATGGCGAAACCGACGAACAAAAAAGAACTGCAAATACCAAACGGGGTAAGACGACCGCCCCCCACGGCCAAGCCGGCAGCGAAAACGATCCGTACCGTCTTAGGTGAGTTGCTGTCGCGGTTCATTGCCGGCGAGTGCTTTACCAGAGCGCAGGCGCTTGCATTTGTTGGAATCTGTTCGCTCGTTCCAGTCTTGTTGTGTGCGCTTACTGTTCTCAGTTTTGTTATTCACGATGCCGGGCAGGTGGTTAGCTATATCCATGCAGTAAGCAGGCAACTGCTGCCGGGCTCTCAGGCGACAGCGGCCGCAGATGCTTTTATTCAACAGACAAACATCGTTGCCACCGCTCAGACCCTGATGCACGGCAAGTGGTGGGCCATCACGATAGGCATAGGTTCATTTGTGTGGGCGGCGATATCGCTGCTTGCCTCTGCAACGGAGCCGATGAATATCGCGTGGCAAGTGAAGGAGACCCGAAATTTTGTAAAGCTTCGTCTTGTCTGCCTCGCCGCACTTGTTCTCACGGTGATGCTCTTTGGTATCTCGCTCGCACTAACGTCGGGGCCAGATCTGGTAAAGAGAATTGTAGAGCCGTGGCTTGGGCAACCAAGCGCGACCTCCGTATGGGTTAAGTTGTTATTTGAGATGGCCGCCTGGGCAATCGATATTGCGATGTTCGCGCTGCTCTATCAGATCCTGCCGAATACAAAGGTGCCCGGCCGAGCGGCTCTTTTCGGAGGTGTTATCGCGGGGCTGGCCTGGGAGCTATTCAAATCAGGCTTTGCTGCATTCCTACTACACTTCAGCAGCTTCAACAAGTTCTACGGAACTCTCGGCGGGCTGTTTCTGCTTCTGACCTGGATCTACTACTCCTGCATCGTGCTCCTTGCCGGTGCGATTATCTGTAAGATGTACGCAGAGCGTAAGAGGGCGTAGGCGCTGCTTTTGCCTGCGTTGACAGGTGATAGTCACATTTCGGGC
>CAIXIX010000077.1 GCA_903919615.1 uncultured Chthonomonas sp. | reverse complement strand
GAATTCAGAAGTGCAGCTTAGACGCGCCAAATCACGGGAGACTTATGAGTCACTCTGCAAGCAGCGACCCTACCACAGTGTGGCCCCCTGTTCTGTGGAGGGTAGCACTCAGTCGCTCGCCCGGACAGGGACAAGCCACTGTCCCTACTGTAAATTCGCCTGTCGGAATGCGGGCCTAATGCACCGCAAACGCTATGTAGGAATCCCCGCTCTTGGTACGGAGTTTTCCGCCGCCGCCTGCTCCAATCACCAGATACTGCTTACCATCGATCATGTAGGTACTTGGCGTGCAATATCCGCCTGCTGGCAGTTTGTACTCCCATAGCAGCTTGCCGGTAGTCTTGTCAAAGGCGTGCAACTTCTCATCCTTCGTGCCGCCGACGAATACCAGTCCGCCCGCGGTGACAATAGTTCCCCCGAAGTTCTCGGTGCCCGTCTGCGGCACACCCTTCGCAGTAAGCTCAGGGTACTCCCCAAACGGAACTTGCCAGGCGAACTTGCCGGTGTTCACATCGATGGCAGTTAGTGAACCCCAGGGTGGCTTGTTGGCCGGATAACCGAACTGATCGTTAAAGTAGGTGTATCCGCCAAAATCATAAGAGCCAGCCGCATTCGGCCGTATGACAGAGACATAGAGTACGTTGTTGCTGTTGACATAGAGCAGACCATTCGTTGGATCGAAACAGCCTCCGCTCCACGTTGCTCCGCCATGGAAGCCCGGCGATACAACCGTGCCCTCCACCGTTGGCGGTTCGTTCACCTTGCCGACATGCAGTGTCTCCACAAGTTTCGCCACATAATCTCGAGATTCTGGCGAAATATTGGTGATGTCGTTCTTAGTGAAGAGACCTGGTGAAAAGGCTGGCGGCATTACTGGCTCAGGCTGCGTGGGATACGCCTTTTCGCCCGGTATGATAGAGGGAGTGGCAGGCTTTTCGACAACATCAAACAGCGGTTTGCCCGTTACGCGGTCAAAAATGAAACAGAAGCCCGTCTTTGTTAACTGAGCGACGGCGTCTATCTCCTTGCCATTATGTCTGGCACGAATTAAGATAGGTGGGCATGGGTTATCGTGATCCCAGAGATCATGATGGATTTCCTGGAAGTGCCACAAGCGCCTGCCAGTCCGCGCATCCAGAGCCAGCGTGCAGTTCGCAAACAGATTGGCGCCAAGCCGGTCGGCGCCATAAAAGTCGGATGATGCGGAGCCTGTACCGGCGAAGAGAATACCACGCTTTGCATCCAGCGTGTAGCCCGACCACGCGTTAATACCCGTGCGATCCTTCCAGCCACCGTTCTCCCAGGTGTCATTACCAACCTCGCCAGAGCGAGGTGCCGTATGGAACCGCCATACCTCTTTGCCTGTTCGCACATCGAAGGCACGAACATCACCAGGCGCTCCGGGCTGCCCTTCCGATACCAGGTAGCCGACGTAGACGAGATTCTCAAAGACCACCGGCGCAGAGGTGACACCATAGGTCATGCCCCGAATATCGCGTTCTATGCCGATGCGCAGATCGAGAACTCCATCTTTCCCAAACGTGGCATCGGGAACTCCGGTCTCGGCATCCAGCGAGATGAGCCTTCCATCCGGCGTTCCCATGAGCACGCGTTTGGCTGATTTGCCATCGCTCCAGTACGCAATACCTCGGTTAACTCCACCTGCGTGAGGATTATAGCGCCAGATCTCGTGACCGGTAACCGCATTTAGGGCAACGACTTTCAAACTGGGAGTGGTGACATACATCACGCCATCCACGACTACCGGTGTGCATTCGATGGTGCTGCCGGGCGAAGCGTCGCCGCTATGATAACTCCAGACTGGTTTGAGCTGCTTGACGGTATCCCGATTGATCTGATTGAGAGTCGAATAGCGCATTCCTCCCTTGTCGTTACCTACACTGGTCCATCCAAGCGAATGGCGCGTGTCGATATGTGGTATCGGCTCGCCTGAGCGGATGGGATTCGGCTCATCGGCCGAAAAAAGGACGGTGACTGGGCGTGCTGCGGGATTGTTGAGCCTACCGATGTCGGCGAACTTCCCTTGTTCCAGGGCATCGAATCTCCATAGCCCTATCGAGGCATCCTCCACGGCCAGAGGCGTTGATGGAACGGCATGAATATCGAGAGCGGATTGCGATATGCGAACATCATCAATGAGACCATCGCAACTCATGTCCCTTGTCGGCTGATTGCCAAAAGCGAGATCTCCTGTCTGGATAACTCCATTAATTGGCCTGATCGCTTCTTCGCCTGCAAGTTTGCCGTCGACGAATAGCCGAACCCTTCCTGACGTGTAGACCATTGCAAGATAATGCCACCTGTCGTTGCAAATATCGAGATTGGTGCGGATATGGTCTGGCGTCATTCCCGGCATGTACGCCGTGAAGAAGCCGCTGCCAGCAAAACTGAATATCTCCCAATGGCCAATGGAGCCTTTTGGTTCGTTCGCAAGTAGAATATTGAACTTGTCTTTGCTCTTGAGCTTTGCCCACAGTTCAACGGTGAGCGGTGGTGTTCTGTAGGCCGATCGACCTGGCGCATAGGCGCCGCCTCCGCGGGCATCCAACGCCTTCCCGAACCTGCCTTCGGAAGTTGGATCCTTGCTGGCAGCCTGCGCAGAGGCGAGCTTAAGAGACGACTCCGGAGTCCAAGGGCTGCCATTGCGAAACGCAGAGTTCTCAATGAGCCCTGTAGGTGGATCGAACGATAGCTGATCGCGCCTGGCGGTCCAGACCGTGCCGCGTCTAATGAGAGCGGCGGCATGGCGCACCGCCTCGCCGTCGTGACCTAGCAGCGTCTGAAACACGCGACCTTTGCCGTAGTTATAGGTCCAGGCCATCGGCTCGTCCTGCCCTGTGACCCTGGAGTGCGCCGTCGCGAGTGCCGTTATGGGATGCTCGCCTACCTGATGGAAGTAGAGCTCATCGTTCGTTTCGAATGGCTGCAGACCTGCCGTAATCGGGCTCTTCTCTTGCGTGATATCTACATGGAACGGTCCATGAGCATCGTGTCCGCTTGGCAGATCGTGCATCCAGGCGCGGTGGACGATCTCGGTGCGGAACTCCTTCCAGTCCGAGTCTTTCGCAGGCAGGGTGTAGTTGAAGGCGCCATTTGCGAAGTGGATAATGGCGAGCCCCCCGCCCGCCCTAAGATACCGAACAAAACCGTCCTTCGCGCCCTGGCTGAGCCCCGGGTGATCCCAATTGCAGTAGTTCAGAATGAGGGTGTCGTAGCCGTTAATCCTGGAAGTTGCAAGATCTTCAATGTTCTCCGAAACATCCACCAGCATGCGCGGGTCCTGCTCGAGTGTCTGGATAAGCGCGCCGGTGAGCTGTCGCCAGTCGTGCCCGGGATGGTGATATCCGGTGAGAATCAGCGCCTTTACCGGTTTCTCCATATGACTCTGAACGCCTTCGGTGGGCACGGGCAGCCCTGCGGTCCATACAATGGCATTCAGAATAAGCTTGCGATAGTCGTCCAAGTTCCAGTTCTTGTAGAAGTGGCCACCGGTCAATCCGAAACCCCGTCCACCATCCTCCCGAGTTACGGCCCAAGCAACTGGATAATCCTGGCTCTCGCCAGGCGGACGCGTAAGCAGAACGGGTGTTACGCGCTTATCATTCTCTCGAAAACGGATCTTGTAATAGAACTCCTCTTCAACAGTGAACGGCTTCACCCCATTTAGGATCGAATGCTGGCCGAGGGTGACGGGCGCAGTGTAGGTTTGAATGGCGGAGTACCAGTGGTTGGCTCCTGGGCCTGTCTCGTAATCGAAGTAGCCGCCAAGCCAATCGGAGATTTGGGAATCGTACTTACGAGGCGCAAAGGTAGACCAATGGAACTGTATGAGTCCGCATCCGCGCTTCATCTGCTTCTCGATCACCTGCATTCGATTGCCAACAAAGAGGGGGTGATCTTGCTCGTTATGGTCAGAGCCATCGGTTACGAAGACTATTGTCGATGCATCGTCCAACGTGTGCTCATCTGCGGGCCAACCATGAAAGCACGCTTCTGTGGTTACGCCCTTGAGGCTCGGTGAGGTATCGAGCAGATGCTTGAGAAGAATAACGTTCTTCTCATACTCGTGGGTGTACTTATCGTGGCTCGTCATCGAGCCGGCGATAAGGACGATCTTATGTGGTTTGGCTGCGGATGCAGCCGAGGGGCGAGAGGTCGTCATAAGAACCGCTCCAGTCAATAACATCATGCATACGATAGGCTTAAGCAGCATCGATCTATTCCTGTCGTGAGAACGGGTATCCGCAGGCGGAAATAAGGTGTTACAAAGTTGCAGGAGTATTCGACGCGAGCCAGAGAAATACCTCAGGGGTCAGGTCTATGAGTCTTTGAAGTCATCGATGTCTTTGAGGTAGGAGAGAGAGGTAAAAGGGTAATGGGGTAATGGAAAGTGCAGGTGTTTGGTTTTTGGTGTCCGGTGTTAGGACGGACATGTCACCTGACGGTAGACAGCGGTGTTCGCGTTGCAATAGGACAGGGCCACTGTCTATTTTCGGAACAGCGCATGTGAAATCTATTCCTGGTTATCCTCAGCCTCATCGCGGGCCCTCTGTTCTTCATCGCGCTTACGCTGCGCCTGCGCCTTACGGATCTGCTTATTGCGACGCGCCTGCATCCATTTAGGGCTCATCATGATTCGAATAATGACGATACTGAGCACCACACAGAAAGCCAGGGCGGGCAGCGTCGCAACCTGCAGGATCTTGTCGTACAGATCATTACCATTCACCGGCATTACAAAATTCCACCTTTACGCTCGGAATCAAAATCTATCGCCTTGTGCTGGAAACTGCACGACTGGCCCGTTCTTTTGACCACGGCCGAAAGCAGATCTTCCTGACTGCGGAGTATTAACGAACAGGCATCCAGCGTCGAGCTCTCAAGACTTTCAAGCTCGCTGCTCCCATCCTCGAGCGCTCTATACTCCGGTACTGTCACTGGCAAGAGCGACTCATCCGTGTGTTTCATCCACGCATGTATGGCGCCGGAGCACACAAGGCTGCTGGAGATCAGCTTAGCACCAGTAAATGACTGCAGATACTGATGCAGATTACCCTCTCGAGAGAAGAATATCGACGCATTATCATCATCGTCCAGCCATTTTCCCGCAATCATCGCGGCTTCGAAAGCATGCCGGAGTGAGGCAATCGCGCCATAGGGCGCTTCGGCGTTAAATGAGCGCACAGCGTCGAGCGTTGAACTATGCATAATGCCAATCAGCGGCCCAATATCGG
>CAIXIX010000076.1 GCA_903919615.1 uncultured Chthonomonas sp. | reverse complement strand
ATCACGGAGCAGACGCTTCCTCCGAAGCGAATGGCCATCGACGGTAAGACTACATAAACCCGGGCGGAGCCCTGTGAAAAGCACTTTCACGGGCGAGCGCCCGTAAGCTGAATGGGGTTAGGTTGCCTCGTAGACCCATGCTCCGGCGCTTGCGGTTCCGGCGACTCCAGTCTCGGCGAGTGATTGAACAATCTGCCCGGCGGGCAACGTGAAAATCGCCGTGTCTCCCACGGCCCCGGTGCTGAAACCGGTCGAGGGTGTGAGCCCTGCTGTGCTTTCTGTAACCGACCAGCCTCCGGCTGCGCTGCAGTAGTTAATCGTGATGGTGGGCGTGAGGGTGCCGTTGAGCGCCGAGACAACCCTTGCGCGAATTCCCACCGCGCCGGCAAAGCCCTGCAGCCCGGTAGCGCTGTTGTTCACCATCGCAATGGCTCCCGGCGTATAGGTGGAACTGCCCACGCCGGTGAGAAGGCTCTGGCCGAAAAGGGCAGACTGCGGCGGGTTGCCGATACCGATAAAACCGTTCGCCGATGCCAGCAGCACATTCCCGGGTGAGATCATTCCATTCGGGCTCAGCGCCATACCTCCGGAGCCTCCCGCAGCAGAGGCAAACGCCAGCGCATAGAGGGCGGCTGCGCCCGGCCGAACTGCGCACTGCATCCAGGAGGGCGGCATCAGATCGCTCCTCAACTGCGAATCGGGCTGCTGAATGGCGATGGCGGAATAGACGGAGTCCGAAGTTACCGACACATCCTGATCCCAGAAGTAGGGCGCGCCCGATGCTCCGAAGCCGGTACGGTAGACCCGCACCTTCGTGATCCCGGCCGGAACGGTACCAGCGATCTGGTACCGATATCCGTTTGCAGAGCCTGCGATCGCGGTCTGCATGGCCTCGGAGGTCGGCAGGGTCTCGAACTCATCGCTGGCTCCAACCAGTGTGTGAACCACTCTTGGAGCGCTGCCTGCGCTGCAGGAGGGCAGGGCCCCGGCCGCGCTATTGACCGCATTAAGTACACCGGGTGCGTATCCGGAAGGAGTCGCAGGGGCGCCACGAGCGCCATTCAGCCTCGTGAGGAAGCCATCGAAGCTGCGTGGAGACGAGAAGCGCCATCCTGCCGGCAATGCAGCCTGCACAAGATCGTCCAGCACGCTTAGAAGGCGTGCTTCCCGCGCAAATACGATGTCGTACCGTGCGGATGCCGCCGCGCTGCGCAGCAGATCGGCCACAAGCTGCTGCCACTTGGCGCTGCCAAGGCCGGGGTTCGCGGTGGTTCCGTCCCCAAGGATCGCTATTGCGGCGGCAGCCTCCAGGGCAGCAAAGGTGTTCGATTCAGACGTCAATCCCCTTCCAAGTAGGCTATATGCACCTTCAATTACCCGGGACCGTGCTCCCGTGTAGAGCTGAATTTGAGCAGGCAGCGGCGCCCCTCCTTTGGTCATACCGAAGCTCCTTCTGCTAATCTGCGTGCTGTTATCTGAGACCAGCAGTCTCGTCTGCCGTCGCTGCCGCCCCGGTGCCGCATGCCATACCGGCTTCTCATCTCAAGAATCAGAAACTCTCCCGCTCCTCCCAGCGATTTCTTTTCTGAGACGAGAATCTTCTGCCCTGCGTAGACGCCGGGTTGGAATGGCGCTTTAAACCGAATTACCTGGGTTGGATAGGATGCGATCTGTGCGGCGGTCTGCGCCATCTGCTGAATGAGGCCGGCGGTGTAACGGGAGTTGCGCTCCAGCCAGGGATAGCGATACCCGATCGCCTGGCGCACGGAGGCAGGCAGCGTGATATGCGAGAGCAGTAGGGCTCCGGTGAGACTATCTTGCCCCTGAAAATCGATATCGGTGCGCATCTGCGCCACGGAGTTGAAAACGCGCAGCTCTTCGAGGATCAGTCCCTCACCGCTTGCGTCAATATCGCTATAGCTCATCACCGGCAGCAGGCCGGCAGGGTCGAAGGCCTCGAACCGGAACTGCCCTTGAACATCGAACCCCATGGTGAAGGGGAGGCTCTGAAGCGTGGTGGGATCGATTGTAGCGCTGATTCGCACCAGCGATCCAAGCGCTTCCCAGGGAGAGACCTCCGGGCCAAAATCGAAGCGAGGCGAAAGAGCCGTGCCCACCCCGAGCACCGGGTAGGCGCAGTAAGGGTCGGCAACGCCATAAGGGGCATCCAACGTGGCGCCGGGCGGGACATAGAGCGGAAGGCTCTGCAGAAACTGTGGATGAATGTTACCAAGTTCGCACTCGAACCGCACGGCCGAGTAGAGGCACCAGCCATCGTAGATGCGGCGCTGCGCCGCTGCGTGCTGCATCTTCAACTCATTGCCGCGACAGGCGATCTCGATTCTGCCTGGCCCTTCTGCCCCGTAGGTTCCAAGATCGATGCCCTCCATCGAGACGCCCGCGACGCCAACAAACCGGGGGTAAAATGCGCCTCCATTGGATGCACAAATTGTGAGGCTTCGCGCGCCATAGGCCTGAGCGTATCGGCCGTCGCTGTTATCGACTGAGACGACCGCGGCGCTTGTGAGCGTGCGAGACGCGTCATCAAAAAGCTGCGCCTCCTCCACACAGATCACGGGAAGCTCAATCGCTCCAATGGGATCCGGCAGCAGATCGACACTGTCGGTCCATACCGCCGGCAGAATCAGGGTCGCCTGTGAGAGGAGAGGCGCGTTTAAGGAGCCCTTGCCATCACCGGCATCAGGAGCGATAGCCGCAGCCTGCCACGAGAACTGCCCCCCACCTTCATCTGCCAACTGGAAGCTTGCCGTTTGGCCGTCCGGCGGAACGGCAGGTCCGTTGAGGCTGAGAAACCCTGCGGCAGCGCCGGGATGCTCGAACCCGATGTTGATCGCGCCGGAGACGGTTACGGGCTGACCGCGCAGTGGAAAGTAGTTGAATCGGATCGAACCGTTGGAGCCATACAGCCGAAGGTTGCCTGGCCCAGGCAGATCGGGCGTGGGGCGGGTATAGACAAGCTGAGCCTCATCGCCGATCTCGACGGAAAGCCGGCCCTGCCAGGCGCTTGGAATAATCCGAAGTCGGACAAGCCCCTGCCGTGCGGAAAGATATCGTTCGAGGTTCCCAAGCTGACGCGCGATTGCCACCGGGCTCCAGGTGATGCCGTTATCGGCCGTAACGTCCATTCGGATCGGCTGTCCCCACTCAAACGCCAGTCGGCAGCCCGTGTTATCCGAGGCATTATAGGCGAGCTCGAAATAGCAGGTGTAGCCAGATTGCGCTCGCGCGGCAGGATCGTTTGCCGGCGGAATGCCACGGCGAATTACGACATCTGCCGCCTCAATTCCGGGCGTGATACCTGCGCTGCGCACCTCCCAGACCACGCCGGGGCTGCTATCCGGCATGAGCAGACCGTAGACATCGTGCAGCGGGTCGTTAAAATCATCGATCCATGTGCCGGAGATTACGTTGAAGGCACGGCCGGTGCGGCCCGAGTCGCCCGCGACATAGGTATCCTGAAGCACGGGCAGCATCACGCCCTGCGCCTCCCCCAGATTCTGCTCAACGTACCGGCCACGAATCTCCGTGCCCGGATCGAGATTCCAGTCTGGAGCCAGGGTTGGGAAAGAGACCGGCGGCGCGGCGAGATATCCGCATGTCTCCGGAATCGGCCTTAAGATAGCCGATGCCTGAACATTGAAACGCGCCATGTTCCCCTCCGGATCTTATCTTGTTTCATAGCGCTAGAGATAATCGGGCTGTGTTCGGTAGGCGGTGCATTGGCCCCTCTCCCGTGGTCTCCGCTCGCGCCCGAGCGTGCGAGGGAGTCAAGCGGGAAGGAGCGAGCTTGCGAGCGGAGAAGAGGGTTCCCTACCGCGCCCGACGGTGGTCTCCGCGCGTTGCGCAGCAACTAGGGCGTGAAGGAGGGACCCAAGCGGAAAGGGTAGGTGGGGTGAGGGTCCAGCACGCACGCCGTGACCAATTCGTGCGTATCACCTACCGCTTGTTGGCTCGTCGTGCGCAATCTTCACCTGTGAATCGAGATAAGCTCCGGATAGGTAATTTGGTCACTCGCTACCGACTGGCAGGCGGCCAATTACCGCATTACCTGATTACCCCTCTTCAGTTGTATCCATTGGCCCGGCTGCGGATTGCGACGCTCTGCACCAATCCGGAAAGAGCATTGAGCCCTTCGCCCGGGTGCAGCGGCGAGCCAGTCCGGCCGCTGCCTGCCGATAGTGTATCGCTGAGGTGCGTGAGCGCCGCAGTGAGCCTATCCAGGGAGTCTTGATCGGAAAACATGGGTGATACCGGCGCCTGAACACTCTGAGAGTTTTCGGAAAGATTGGGATGCTGAGCAGATTGCGGTGCCCCGCCGGTCAGCGATTCGTAGAGCGCCGCAAGCTCCTCGGACTCGGCACGTTCGAAGGCCTCCGGTCTGTTCGCGCTCAGAGCCGGAAGCTGATCCAGCATCCAGCCGGTTTCAATAGACCCGTTATCGAAGCCTTCATCGGCGGAAGGAGAGCTAGTCACTGAGTCCCGTGTTGTCGATGGATTTTCGGGCTCTTGCTCTGCGCTTTTCCCGGCGCCAAGCTTCTCGTTAAGCGCGCTTACCGCCGTGTGCAGCTCTCGTATTGCCTGGGTAAGAGCCGCTTCCGGATTTTCGTTCGAGATAGAACCTGCTGCTCTATCCTTGCCAGTTGATCTCATTTTGTCGTCACCTCCGCCCAAATCTACAGTGCAGAAACCGAGATCGGCGCCGCTCCCGATGGATTGAAAAGCTGGAAGCTGCGAACCACCGTTCGGCTATCCTGCTGAAACTCCCGAACATCCTGGATGCCACTTAATGCTGCGGAGATCGAAACACCCGCTCCCGTCTGCCCGATATTGATGGCAGCGCTCGAGCCCCATGTGGCGCTAAACTTAACGCCCTGTGTGAGCGTCAGCGTTCCGGTGAGTACGCCCGAGCTGATTCCTGCAGGAAACAGACCGCCATCATCGTAGTTCACCCAGCTCTGCGGACGCCTTAGCTCGAGGGTAAAGCCCTGAACCAGATCGGCCTCACCTGCAAGGCTCACCTTCGTAACATCAGTTACCTGCCCGGGATCGCCTGCACCGCTCGAGAACACGGTGGGAGTAAACAGTGTGCCAGGATTTTCGCTGTCGCCATACATGGCGTTAAAGCCCAACGTTAGGTTCATGGCTCCGCCACGGGCCGACTGTTGCAGCCGAAACAGCACGCACTTTGCGCCATCATAGATGGCAGGCTGGTAAAGATCATCGAGCAGTATCGACCAGACGTCGGTGTTGCCACCGCCATCAACGGCCAGTATCAGCGAATTGACAAGGTTCGCGCTGAAGAAACTGCTCGTTTTTACGACGGTGGTGATGACGCACGATGGGGTCCGCTTGCCTGCGACGCTGCCGGAGGGATATCCTGCGCTGTTGATGCCGGTGAGATAGACGGTGTTTGATGGGTTTCTTGGCCGCGCGGCGGCGTGCGGCGCGACGATCTGGGTTCCTGTAGCTACCGGGCCAGCGCCTGCAAGTTTCTTGAGGACCACCCGGCCGAGATACGGTTTGACGACACCGCCGCCGTACAGATCTACGCTCATAACGCCCTCCTCGACTCTTATCTTGTTTCATAGCGCTAGAGATAATCGGGCTGTGTCCGGTAGGCGGTGCATTGGCCCCTCTCCCTGCGAGCTTGCGAGCGGAGAAGGGAGAGGTGGGGTGAGGGTCCAGCACGCACGCCGTGACCAATTCGTGCGT
>CAIXIX010000075.1 GCA_903919615.1 uncultured Chthonomonas sp. | reverse complement strand
CGTCCACGATCCTATTGCTTCACGCAATGATTGCAGCGGACGATTTGGACGGGCTCGGCATGAGCGAAAGAGATAAATAAACAGTTACAGAACACGGAGAGTGCAAACGTGGGTGGAGCGGATAATGGATTGCTAGTGCGTGCTGTTCGGACGTAGGCTCACAGAAAAACAATGCCTTACATTATATTGTACGTTCCCAAGGGCACTTTTGACCGGTGTTAACAAAAAATAGCAGAAATTTTTCTGGGTGTGCGGGTGGGAGTTCCTGTACGACGCGTAAGACCGTTAGGACCTGTAGGTCAGCGAGTGGGCGAACGAGTTAGTGAGCCCTATCCGCTCGGACCCTCGGTGCTCAGGCGCGGACATGGAACCCAGTGAGTGAGTGAGTTAGTGGTTGCGGTTCAGGTGAGCTTGTGCGCTGCGATCACGGAGGTGATTTAATCCTGGGAGTAGCAGTTGACCCTGATCTGGAAATTTTGTATGATGTTTGAGAGTGTGTTTGTGGAACGGTGCAGGTGCGCTGATCCGGCGTACGGCCGATTCTGGCGATTATCACATACGCCCCAATATCGGACGGTTTGGCAGGTATTACCGGCATCCATCACTTGCCGTCTGGTAACCAACTTGTGTTTGAAACCAGCATCTTGTCGACCGCATACGTCAGGTTGTTGAAACCGCCTGCGATAGTTTTGTCATTGGTTCATACTAATGGCTGGTACGCCATATAATTGTGAAGATTACAATCAGCTATTTTAAGGTTATTTTGATCGTTCTTATCGAGAGGCCGGAATGAATCAAGTCTTCGCACAACACAGTGCTCGTTAAGTTGACATATATACTATTTGATGTGATAATGTCAACCAGGAGGGCACTGCAATGATTGAGACGGTATCACCTGAAAGACTGAAACAAATTCGTTTGGCGCGTGGGCTCTCACTGGATGAGGTTGCACGACGTATGGACGACCTGGTCACCAAGCAGGCGCTCTCCAAGTATGAAATCGGCGCTACCCAGCCCCGTCCGCGCACACTGGCACGTCTCGCGGAAGCACTACGAGTTTCACCTGAACTGTTGCGCGAGCCATCACCCTTCACAATCGACGTTGCCTTCCGACACAACTCTGTAGGGATCTCCGCTGCGGAACGCAAAGGGATGGAAAACCGTCTGCATCTGGCACTGGAACAGCGCGTGCGGTTGCAGGAGACCCTGCATCCTGGCGTACAGATCGGACTGCCCATCGAAGCGTTCTCTGTTGAAACCCCGGAAGACATTGAAGCAGCCGCAGAAGCAGCCCGAGACTGGATGAGGTTGGGCCGAGAGCCGGTGGCAAATGTTGTCGAGACGCTAGAGGCGCACCATGTTCATGTTTTTCAATGGGAAGCCCCGGTGGGTTTCGAGGGGCTCTCCGCCATTGTGCGCGACAACGCAAAGCGTCCTATCGGGGCAGGCATCGTCTTGCGCCGCGACGGTTGTGGCGAACGGCACCGTTTCACCGCCGCTCATGAGATAGGCCATCTCTTTCTCAAAGTGGATCCCAATCTAGATGTCGAGAAAACTTGCCATCGTTTTGCCGGCGCGTTTCTTATCCCCGCTCAAACACTGCGCGAGGAGGTAGGCGAGACCAGAACGCGCCTGCTGTTGCCGGAACTACTCCTGCTCAAGAGTCGCTTCGGAATCAGCGTGCAGGCACTCTTGATGCGGCTCCTGGAGAGCAGCATCATCAGTCGCGATTACACACGGCAATGTTTCGAAACCATCGAGCAACACGGCTGGAAAACGAACGAACCGGACCCATTGCCTGTAGAGAGAGCCCTTCGGTTTGTTCAGAGCATCCGCCGTGCCGAAGCGGAAAAACTAATCACCAGGCAGGAAGCCGCGGAGATGCTGGATGAACGTGATGAAATTACCCCCACGAACGCGATGCTGACGCTCATGACGCAAGCAGGCCGCAGGGCCACTGAAAGCGCCCGCGCGGAACTGCGAGCAAAGGGAATAGTGCCGGTGATCTGGCGCGGCGGGCAAATTTCCGAAGAAGGCGAGTAATTCATCGTGCGTCCTGTCGCCCTCATCATCGCCGGCCCCAACGGTTCCGGGAAGAGCACGTTGATCCGCCAGTTGATGAACGACCCGGTTTTCTCTTTTCCGCACAACTACATCAATGCGGATGACATCGAACGGGAATTACCTGCAGATGGCGCCGTTACGAAAGGCGAGCGCGAGCGGCTGGCATTTACGGAGGCCAGAAGACGGAGACAACAATATCGTGATGAGGGTATTGCTCACGCGTTTGAAACGGTTTTCTCTCATACCAGCAACTTGCTTGACATGCAGCGTCTTCGAAACGCCGGTTATCAACTGACGCTGTGCTTTGTAGCGACTCAGGACGCAACATTGAACGTCGAACGCGTCAAACGCCGCGTGCAGGCTGGAGGGCACCATGTGCCGGAGGAGAAGGTCCGGGCACGCCACCAGAGGTCACTCTAGCTCCTGCCCCGTGCAGCAGAAACGGCCGATCTTACGTTTCTCTACGACAACTCGATTGATCTCACGTTGCTCGGGTACTTCACGGAAGGAGTCTGGAACCCGACGGCGTCACCCGTACCGACCTATGTGCACGAGGCGTTCGTGCAGCAGATGGAAGCGCGCCAAACAGAGCGGAAAGCGATGGCTGTTCACGGTGGCGACGAGGGGCTGGAATTGCCGGACGAAGAAAACGGACACTATACCGGCGCGGTCGTTGCTGCCAGCGTGCATTATGTCATCCAAGAGGTTGTAGAGGGAGATATTACTGCTCGTTATCGCCATGACTCCATCTGGCTTGTGGACCCGCCGCAGCCTGAATGGGTGGGGAAAACAGCAATTATACATTACGGTCAGACGGGATATGGCCCGGCATCTGTATCCTTCGCCTAACAGTTGGCGCTCCCTGTATGATAGCTTTTTCGAACGCTCCCGCGCAATCGTGGCAACCTATTTTTGTGCCATCGGCAGAGTGGTGCTACTTCGGGAGTGTGAGCATCACCATTGATAATGTTTCACGACTGCCAAAGGCCTCTGTCACATAACCGCCATTATCGGACGGTATTTTCTGTAGGTTGTCAACGTCTGTAGCACGAGAACTGCGTACCCGCTGGTGAGCACCTTTACCGCTGCGAACGCTATGTTGGCACATCAATACCGTTATCCTCTGAGTCAATCTCTGGCTCTTGCGAACGCGGGTGAACCCGTTAACTCCCAAGGTTTGTGTCTGCACTGGATCACACGAGCGTCTATCATAAATAACTTTGGTGTGTTGAATTAAGCGACATAACGGTGTCGCATTCGATCAGTATACTGATATCGAGAGATCAAGTAACCACTAAAGGTTGAGCCAGTTTGGTGCTTCCGATGATGGGAGAATGATGGGTTATCGATACGCCAACACCGTGTTACTACTTCTGCCCGACAGCGCACTAAAGGCAGACTCCCGGATTGCGGCAAATGAATGCGGGCTCGATATCTGGGAGGCGGATTGCGCCACAGATCTGATCGGCGCACCTTATTTCCTGGCTATTGTGGATCCAACACTCGTATCTGAGCATGAGTGGGCAGACTTTTGCGAATACCTGAAGGATTCCACCGATACAGACACAAAGGTAATGCTGTCGGCACACACCTCTACAACCAACGTCCTACCTGGCCCGAACAGGCTAAAGCAGTGCAATACAGACGTAGCAACACTTAAGTTTACTATGCTCCGGCTTAGAGCAATCGTTGCGAAACGGCGAGCAAGTTATGAGCGTGTTGAGAGCCGTATCGTTCGAATTATGTGGATGGCTCGCGAACTTCAGTCTGCGGGCGGACTTCGGCTACGCGATGCCGCAAAAGAGTTTCAGACATCAGTTCGCACTATTCAGCGTGATATCGAAGTGCTGGAAATGGCCGGTTATATGATTTTCGATGGCCACGAAAGGGGCACGTATCTGATGGACAGTGGCCAGGTTGGAGGATAACGTTAATGTTTACTGATGAACAGGTGAAACAGGTGCGCACCTTTGTCGCGAAACGGCGGCCGAACTTCGTTCAACAGGAGTTTGTTGAATCGAGACGGTTAGAAGGTGAGATGACCTACGACGATCGCGATTCACGGGGATTCGCTTCAATCCTCGTATACATTCAGCAGGGGCTTGCGGACCGAATAGACGACATTCTCAGAATACTTCATGCCGTTCACGCAGGCCAGTCCGGATGTCACGTCCTGTACCCAGTTTGCCTCCTCTCTTTTGGCGATGACAACCTGAACCACATCGGTCGCAGACATGAAGGTGGCGTGCGATCGGACGTTTCTGCCTGGGCAATGGAGCTCTGTGCGCTTTCCGGGAACGTAGCGGCGCCAATTCCTACCATTATCCAGGAGCTACTTCCTGCGTCAAATCCGATACCTCGGAAACGGCGTATTGAACGGCACGACCTCGCAGTCTATATATGCTCTACACGCGATGTTTTAATGTCGCCGGAAGCCCGGCAGGCTTATATTGACACGGTCTCCAGGAATTCGGTGTGGGCATTCCTGTCTAACGATACCTTTGAGGTGGAGCTTGGCACGTTTGTGCCACAAGAAAGCAAACTTATGAAATCAACTCATGTCACCTCTTCACCAATAGAGGCAGTGGAGCAGAGCTTTGTGTCACAGAGCAATGCGGTCGCAATTCAATGGTACGGCGAGCGGGGCATACTGAACAGCGTTGTCACTCACATACTGGCTCAGCAGGAACCGATCATACAGGTTCACCACTTACTCAATGCTATCGAGTGGCCAGACCGTGACAAGCCCGACTGGATTGAAAGCATTACAGAAGCGACGTTTGTGGTAGAACTGTCCGCTGGTGATTTTGGCGACCCTGACCTAATGATAGTGTGCAGAACGAAGGACGATCTATCCCCGTATTGCGTCTTTATTGAGGCCAAGGTAGTGCCGTATACATGGAGTATGAAAACCACTGCGCACGCTATGCAACTTGGATTTAACAGCAGCATCAACGGCCAACTGACACTCAAGTACCGTTTCGCGCGTGCTCTCCAGGAGGCAAACAACCCGGACACTGCAGATGATGTCGCTGAGCCCCCCTCGCTGTTTGAGGCCTATCAGAATTCAAGCCTCATAGATCCCGCCCCGCGCTCGCGCCATCTGGTAAAACCCAGGGTACTTCAAACGCTTGAGCGCCTCGGTCTGTTGAAAACACCAGATCAGCCTGGCGTGTACGAAGAGCGGTGTTATTATGTGGCCCTTACCTGGGACTCATCAGATCACATTTGGTTCAATGACGATACTGTGGCATCTGACTTCTTACCTATGTTCCTCGACGAAAACGGGGATAACTTGTGGAGCCGCATGCGGCGCCGATGTGGTTGGCTCGGATATCAGAATATGGAGAAGGCTATTGGATTGCGGGGGTCTCATGACTATGTCCAGGCATTAGATAGCATGGTAAGCGATGCGGTACCCCCAAGGACAACGTACAATCGCCATGACCCGATCCCAGATCCGCAAATGAAAGCATTGAGAAGTACAGTGGCAGACCATCTTGCACGCGCATGCGGTGGAACAGTCGTGGCAGAAGGATCAACTGGACGTGGTTCGAGTATAAAGACCGACAAAGTTGTTGCCAAGGTGATTCGGCGCGATCGCGGAATATTTGTCGGCATCCGCGAAGATAGCGACCACTCACCACGTTTCGGGCTTTCTGAGGAAGAGCATTTATCCGTACACGGAGTCAAATTCCGCGGTTGCATTGTACCTGGTGCCACAGAAGACGTACTCTTGACGCCAGAATTCGCGGAAGCCTCGGCCGAACTACAGCGCTGCTGGGGAACAGTAGTGTCGGGATGTGGGCCATTGGAGCCAGGAGCACTATGATCAACGTGGTCAAATATGGCGAACTGCTCTCGTGCGTTGTCACCCGTCGGGAGCAGGTCGCCCGATTTGAGGAATTTCTGCGAACGCAGACAGCCTGGCTTACTTCACCTGCATCGACGCGTTTTCACCTCGCGAAAGAGGGTGGGCTGGTCGAGCACTCGCTCAACGTAGCCTTCAGCCTACTCACTCTCCGTGAATTGCTTGCCCCGGATATCACAGTGGAAAGCTGCGTTATTGCGGCGCTCTACCACGATGTCGGCAAAATCGGCGTCGCCGGCAAACCCTATTACCTTCCCAATCCAAGCGAATGGCACGTAAGGAACCGGGGTATGGTGTACATCGTTAATCAGGAAGTCGTTCACATGGACATCGCTACCCGAAGCCTCCTGCTGATTGCGCCATTTGTACAGCTCTCCGATGAGGAAGCTCAGGCGATCCGCTATCGCGACGGTCAGTACATCGAGGAAAACCGCAGCGTAGCCCACCATGAGGCGCGTCTCACAAGACTACTTCAGTATGCAGATAACTGGAGCGGAGGAGTTCTGGAAGCGCGGTAGCAGAGAACCGACGACTTCATGATGTGTCTGCCGTAACATAATCATCGTTCACGTGTCCCGAACAGAATTGCAGATCAAACGTAAAGCGCGTTGTCCCCGTTGCACACGGATACGGTAACTGAGGGCTCTTCGTCGAAGTAACCTGGCGATCAAATCCCACCCCTGTAAACGCTACTATTAAGCGGCGGTGAATCGACGATTATGTGGCGTAGCCGGAAGTTATCTGCGACTCAATGGGACAACGAATGAGGCCGTAATCGCGAGCATCTGCAGAACGACGGGCGGAAACTTCCGGTTGCTTCACCGGTTGCTAAAGCAGGTCGCGCGCGTGTTTGAGGTTACCAAGATCAAGACTTTAACCAGTCAGGTTGTTGAAACCGCCTGCGATAGTTTTGTCATTCTTTCATACTAATGGCTGGTACGCCAAGTAGTATTCGGGCGACGCATCGCGCAAGTCTTTGATTGCAATTATTCCGAAATATATGTATACTGCTGACAGAATACAAGGATTTCGGAAATGGAAACAACGACAGCACAACATGTTCTCGATATCGTACGTAATGCCGTAATGGTCCGCGCACGCGACCTTTCGGCGCTTCGCATCTCGCCAACGCATCTGCAGCGGCTTTATGAACAGGGCTTGCTTGTTCGATCCGGGCGCGGCGTCTACCTATTAGCCGAAGCGAACCTCGATGCAAACGCATCAATCGCTGAAGTTGCGCTGCGGGTGCCGTCCGGCGTGGTGTGCCTGCTTTCAGCGCTGCAGTTTCATGGCCTGACGACCCAGGCGCCGCCTCAAGTTTGGATCGCATTGCCGCTCCGCGCTAACACTCCTCGTCTCGATTATCCTCCACTCCGAGTGGTTCATCTATCCGGCGAAGCTCTAACCGAAGGTATAGAAACGCATCAGATTGGCAGTACTAAAGTGCGTGTCTTCTGTCCAGCAAAGACCGTCGCCGACTGCTTCAAGTTCAGGAACAAGATCGGCCTGGATGTCGCTCTGGAAGCGCTAAGGGACACGTGGAGCAAGCGCCGAGCCACTGTGGATGAACTCTGGCACTATGCGAAGGTCTGTCGGGTGGCGAATATCATTCGCCCCTATCTGGAGAGCATCGTATCATGAATGACGGCAGGCCCGGGAATAAGCCATTGTTCGTGGTACTGGCGGTCGCTGTGGATGATCGGATCGTTAGACGAGTGGCGTTGGGCGGGCGCTTTTTCGAACTATGAATCCGGTTTGTAGTACCGCGTCTCTATTACTGAAGTTTTCGTTGTGCGCTTGGTAGATGGCTCTGCCGGCGGGCGATGTATTCGCGTTGTTGTGTAATAATCTCACGCAGTTTGGCTTCTAACACCTGAGTTGGAAGTGTTTCGGTCAGATACCGTGCAACACGAATGTCGCCCTGGTCTAATCCAAGCAGGAATATCTCCTCCGGCTGCGCCTCGCTGCACAGGATCAGACCAATCGGCGCCTCCTCGTGCGCCTGTCTCTCGTTACTATCAAGCCAGCGGAGATACAACTCCATCTGCCCTTTGTACGCTGGCTCGAACCGCCCAATCTTTAGCTCAACAGCGAAAAGCCGCCGCAACTTGCGATGGTAAAGTAGCAGGTCTAACATGAAAGTTTTCTTGCCGACCGAGATGGCCTTCTGCCGTGCAACGAAGGCGAACCCATCTCCGATTTCCAGCAGAAATGCCTCCATCTCCCGGATGATTGCCGATTCGGGGTCCTTCTCGCTATAGGTCTCCACTAGCCCGAGGAAGGGCAACAGGTAGGGATCGCGCAACACCATGTCTGTTGAAAGCCGGTCCTCGTCTCGAAGCAGTTCGATCTCCTGCTGAATTAGGACATCCGGCTTTCGAGATAGCAGACTTCTCTCAAAGAGCATTCCTCTAATCTTATCTCGGAGAGTTCGCACGCTCTAGCGATGCAGACGCGCTAGCTCTGCGTAGAACTCGCGCTTTAGCGGCTCATCAATCGTAAGTAGTTCGACAAAATGACTCCAGCTCAATTGTGCAGACAGTGTCTGCACAATTCCGCGATCCGGGAACGCTTCAGCAAGGCGCATCATATTGAAAAGAGTACGCCGTCCAAATCCGCTCCCGAATTCCTGAACCAATCAAAGTGCAAGGTTGTTCACAATCTACTCGCCATAGTCCTCTCGTTCATGTTGCAGGACATCTCTGCGGATGCGGTCACCGAGGCTCCAGGTGAGAAGAGTTAGCTCCTGGTTAACAGCAAGCGTAACACTCTGTCGCGCGGCCGGAAGTTATCTGAGATTTCCAATGGGATTATGAAGTCTATGATGGTGAGTGAGGCAGCTTCAACGAGATTAGTGCATGCCTGATATTTCGGGCCCCTATCCTATTAATGTGTAGGCGTTCTATCGTTGCGCGGCCCGTCGGGGTTAGGGGAATTACAAAAATGCCGTCACCGCTCCACCCGAAATGGTCGCTCCAAACTTCCGTTCGTGGATTATACAGAGGTGCGGGCGTCCGAGTTTCGGGGTCGATTGATGACTGTGCATTTTGTTTGCGGTTATTGCAGTTATGACATGCAAACGCAAGGTTATCAAGGTCGTCCGAACCGGATGCGGATACCGGAATAATGTGATCGATAGTGAATGTATCGAGCGAGAACTCTTCTGGCGATTTACAGTACTCGCACAGACCGAGAGCGCGGTCGCGTACGGATGTCCGGATACGGATGGAAAGCTTTCGCCTGGATAGCAAGATCGATCAGGGAGACACAACCGGGCTGATGCCCAGTTGTAACATGAGTTTGCGTACCGGTATGGACCGCAGCTTGGATAGCTGCGCCAGGTCTTGCAGACGTTGAGCGGCCCGTTCCTCCCGCGCATCGAGTAAGGCCTGGAGCTTATTACGCTCCGGCTGCGTGAGTGTACCCGACTGTTGCCTGCGCAGCAGCTTATGTAGTAGCCGGGTTTCGGGCTCAGGCGCTGCAGTTCGAACGCGCCAGAGCAGTTCCGCCTCCATGATGCGTTGCGCGGCCAGTTGATCCATCGATAACCCGCTCCGCGCAGCCTCTTCTCGGAATCGTTGCTCAATGTCCGGCTGCAGTGTAATTGTTAGCTCCACCTGTAACCTTCACCTCGATTACTACTTGAAGTCATACATTTCTGGATTTGATAATTGTACGAGCAATGTAACATAAAGTCAATACGACGATGCCTTGGCGCATCAGGATCTCCTAGGTAGACAATCCAGTGCGCTTGTACCAATTACTACCCATAAAGGACGTTATGGGAAATAACAGCGGTCAACGACAAGGGCGAGATTTTTCGGATTATTTGGCGCAAAGCGACGAAAATAACACGTAATTTTTTGGTTGGAGAAAACGGGAGGGGACCCCAACTCGATAACAGGCGTGCTGAAATGGCTTCGTTCGTTTACAATGTAGGCGACGGATTACCTTCCGCACGATTGTAGGAGGAAGTCATGACGCATGTGGTAAGCATTCGCTTGAGAGACGACCAGGTGGATCGCCTGAAACGCTTTGCGCGACGGATGGGCAAAAGTCAGAGCGAGATGGGTGCGCAGTTCATCGAGGAGGCTATGCGGGAAGCCGAGTTCTCTGGTATTGAGTTCCGCGATTCGGTGATCGGGCGTCAACCCTACATGAAAGACTCCAATCTGGCGGTCTGGGAAGTGATAATGATCGTGCAAGATCATG
>CAIXIX010000074.1 GCA_903919615.1 uncultured Chthonomonas sp. | reverse complement strand
GAATTCAGAAGTGCAGCTTAGACGCGCCAAATCACGGGAGACTTATGAGTCACTCTGCAAGCAGCGACCCTACCACCCTGGTGCAGAATCGATCGATGAAATGCAATTTCATCTGAAGGCTTTCGGTCGCAGCAAGCAGCGACCCTACCATCTGGATGCAGATTCTGTTCGGAGTGACCCGGAATAATGCGCATTGCCCATCTAAAACTTTCGGGGTTTCGAAACTATCCTGAACTGTATTTTACGCCAGGTGAAGGAATCAATATTCTTCACGGGGCAAACGCTCAAGGCAAGAGCAACGTCCTCGAGGCAATCTCTCTGCTTGCAACAAGCAGATCCCTGAGAGCGAGCAGAGAATCGGAACTGATCTACAGAGATTCGGAGATGGCGCATGTTACGGCCGATATCGATCGGGACATGGAGGGCGAAGTTGAACTGCAGGTATCCGTTTTTCAAGGAGACAAAAAGGCAGTTCGAATCAATGGTTCCAAACGAGCGCGAGTAATCGAACTGCTCGGGGAGTTTAACGCTGTCTTCTTTGGATCTATCGATATTCCGATTGTTACGGGTGAGCCATCGACGCGACGCCACTATTTGAATATTGAGATATCTCAGATCAGCCCGAAATACGTATACAATTTGGGTCACTATAAGAGAATTCTCGAGCAGCGTAACAGGCTATTAAGAGATCTGCGCGATCGCCCTCGACCACCTTCCGAAACCGGTATCGATGCCTGGAACCAGCAGCTTATCGAATACGGCGCACCGATTATCGAAAAGCGCATGTTTTACATCGAACGGCTGGCGCCGATCGCGAACAGTATTCATCAGGATCTGACCGAGGGCAACGAGACGCTCAGCATCCGATACATGCCCAGCGTGAACCTGAATGAACTGATTTCACCTGCTGCCAACACAGAAGCTATGGTTCGAGAGGCACCCGCAGAAGGATACAGTTCAAGCATCCCGGCAGAAGCAGCGCCGACGAACCATGACCACCTGGGGCGAGGTGATGCGAATGCAGCAAACACGACTCAAAGGATCGCGGAGCTATTTGAAAGCCAGCTCAATGCCATCTGCATGGATGAGGCACGGCGAGGCACAACGCTACTTGGACCTCAGCGAGACGACATTGCTTTTCTCATAAACGGCGCCGAGGTTAGAACCTATGGCTCCCAGGGGCAGCAGAGAACGGCAGCGCTTTCGCTTAAACTGGCAGAGTTTCAACTGATCGAGCAGTTTGTGGGAGAACCGCCCGTTATACTGCTGGACGATGTAATGAGCGATCTGGATGATTTGCGCCGCCGCAGACTATTAGAATGGCTGCACCGGCGCTGCCAGAGCTTCATCACCTGTACTAACCTGAGATCCTTTCCAATTGAAATATTGAACGCTGCCTCCACCTACCGAGTGGTGGCAGGAACGGTAACACCCGATGACAGAACAGGAACCATCGAATCTATCGAAGAGCAAGATGAGATCGAAGCAGGAGAAGGCGGCGCCAGCCAGACGCTCGTATCGACCGAATCCCCTTGATCGCCCTGAGACAGTCGTCGAGCGCTCAAGCTTCTCGACTGCGGCGGAGAGACCGCTAAAGGGAGTTCTGCTGAACACAATTTCGGGCATGGATGCGGGCGGAATGATTCGGCAGAGCATGGCGCTTGATTGCTGGGAGATGGTGGTTGGACAACAGGCGGCCGCCGCAAGTCACGCAGAATCTGTGCGGGATGGGATACTCTTTGTCTGCACGCGCAGCTCCGTGTGGTCGCACGAACTCACGCTTCATAAACAGAGAATCATCACCGGCATTAACCGGGTACTTGGCGGCAAGGTGATCGAAGATATAATCTATCGAGCCCGTGGCGTGCCTGCAAAGACCACTGAGGTAGAGACGCCATTGGCGCCCTCGCAAGAGATTCTGGATGCGGTTATTCTCGAACAGTTCGAACTGCAGGAGCTGAATCAACTGCTTGATAGCTGTAGCACTATTACAGATGAGCGGGCACGTGCCGCCGTAACCAGCAGGGCAATCCGCGAGGCAAAGCTTCGGCACTGGCGGCTGGAACGTGGCTGGCGAGTCTGTGTAAAATGCAATGCGGTTCATAACACAAAAGAATCCGAATGCCCGCTCTGCAAACTTCATGTGTAAGGAAACACGCGTAAAGCGAATGAGAGGATCGATTTCGTGAAGATAGTAGATTACAAAACCTATGTTGTTGGTACACCCTGGCGCAATCTAACCTATGTTGTGCTCGAGACTGACGATGGGTTCCGAGGCGTAGGCGAGGCCCGCGTTCTTGGTAAAACTCACACCGTTCTTGAGTTCTTAAAGGACGTTAAACGCCACTTCATTGGTCACGATGTTTTTGATATTGAGGCCCTGTATCGGCGCTTCACCCTGCTAGATTTCGGATCTGCCGGCGAAGTGGTAATGACCGGGCTCGCGCTTGTGGAGATGGCCTGCTGGGATATTATTGGTAAGAAGACGAATCAGCCTGTTTACAACCTTATCGGCGGTAAGGTTCACGAAAAGATTCCTGCCTATGCAAACGGATGGTACACCTGCGAGAGAAAACCCGAGGAGTTTGCGAAGGCAGCGAAAGTAGTTGTTGATCGAGGTTATCTGGGCCTCAAATTCGATCCCTTTGGTAATGGAGATCTGGAGCTAACCCGTGCAGAGTATCGCAAGTCAATCGATCTCATCGAAGCGGTCTATTCGGTAACCGGTGAAAATGTTCAGATATTCATCGAGATGCATGGCAGATTTGCGCCGCACCAGGCCGTTGAGATCGCAAAAGAGGTAGAGAAATTCCATCCAGGCTGGATTGAAGAGCCCTGCCGACCAGAAGACATTGGAGCGCTGCGCTATGTGATGGATCACACCAGCATCCCGATTGCAACCGGCGAGCGCCTGTACCATTCGCAGCAGTACCGCGACCTGCTCGCAAATCGACTGACGCATATCATTCAGCCAGATCTGAATCAATGCGGAGGTCTGCTGGAGACCAAGAAGATCTGTTCCACGGCAGAAACCTACTCGATCATGGCGGCGCCACACAATGTGGGAGGCGTTATCACCACGGTGGCGACGCTGCATCTGATGGTCGGCCTGCGCAATGCAAAGATCCTTGAGCATTTTAACGACTTTGTAGACGCGCAGATTAAACAGGTTGCCTCGCCCTATCCTGAGGTTGTGGATGGTTACTTCCGCGTTCCCGAAGGGCCTGGATGGGGAGTGGAGCTTAACTACGACTTCCTGGAGAGCGCTGCTCCGGAATCCGAGGATGGCATCATTCGCGATCCTGGCCTGAACATGTTCGAAAAATCTGAATGGAACAAACGGTCCCAGAAACCCTGAGGCTGAAGTACCGGCCGATCGTTCTGCTGACATTGTCGATTTGCGCCGGAATACTTCTTGGCCAGTTTGCATCGATGAGCCTGCTATGGTTGTTCCTGGCAGGCTCATTGGCTTGCGCTTCCATTGGGCTTGCGATACGGCGTCTTCCGCTTGTTCATTGCGGCATCTTTGCTCTTGCAGCAGCCCTCGGAATGCTGCGACTACAGAGTGTTTGGAATATTGCAGAAGATGACATTTCCAAAATCCCATCAGGCAGGGTAGCGCTTTCCGGTGTGGTTGCTTCTGAGCCGCTTATCTCCGGCGGTGAATCCTCAATGAGATCCTATTCCCAGGTGCGATTTCTGCTTCGCACTTCCAGGGTTATAGCGGAAGAGGATTCCAACGAGGCCAATGTATCCGGATTTGCCGAAGTTTATGGCGCCCGAATAGCCAGCAGCGAGCGGATACCAGGATTCGGGGATACTGTTCAGGTCACTGGCATGCTGACGCCAACCGAGCATAGCAGCAACCCGTTTCAACGCGACAAGCGAAATCTGCTAGCCATTAGCGGAGCCTTTTCGACCATCACAGCAAAGAAACTGGAGTTGATTTCAGAAGCTGGATCCTATGGCAGCGCTCGCCCGATTTATCCGTTAACTTCGCTAAGGAAGTGGATGATCAAAACGCTTGCTGCGAATCTGCCCCGGCAACAGTTCGAAGCCGCCGCTGCAATTACTCTAGGCGCTTCCGAGAATCTATCGTGCTCGCTTCGTACAAAATTTTCCGATTCTGGAGCGGCGCATCTGATATCGACGGCCGGGTTTCATATTGGCGTCATTGTGGCTCTGCTGCTCTATGTACTGCCTTTTGTAGGACTAACGCGGCAGGCAAGCCTCGTATCAACGCTTGTATGCGTTGCCAGTTATGCGGCAATCACTGGCGCGAGGCCGGCTGTCGTGCGTGCCAGCATCGTGGCGGGAGTCTATCTCGTCGGCAAGCTGCTCAATCGGCAGCCGAATGCTGCGAATGCAATCGCAATTGCCGCAGCATCTCTGCTGCTGGTGAACCCGCTTTTCCTGTTTGATTCTGGATTTCAGATATCGTTTGCCACAGCGATCACGCTGCTGCTGACAATCCGACACGCGAAAAACGCCCAGTCTTACCTCTACGCGAAATCGAAAAGATGGCCTCGCAAAATCCGCGCTATTTCAAGTGATATCGTTGGAAGCCTGGTTATCTCACTTGGTGCGCAGCTAGGCTGCTTTCCACTAATCGCATCTTACTTTAACTTCGTCTCTTCAGCGGGACTGTTGGTAAATCTTATTGCGTTGCCGCTGGCGGTGCCCGTTATCGTCCTTAGCTTCTGTGCTTGTGCGGTAAGCGCCATTTCATCTGTCCTCGCTGCTCCCATCTTCTTTCTGCTCAAGCTATTTACCGGGTTGCTGCTTGTGGTTGTGAAGGAGGGCGGGACGTATGGCGGCTGGAAAGTGGGCTCGCCTGAGCCTGTCACGGTTGTACTGTACTATTGCGTTTTGTGGGGAATTCTGTGGCGTGCGAGCACGCGCATCATAACGCTCCCCTCCGAGCGTGCGAGGGACCCGGAGGAGGGCGAGGGCTAACAATGATTCATATCTCTTGTAGATCTTTTGTAAGCGCAAAGCGAAGCGGAACGATCTTATCCCCCTCCCCGACCCCTCCCACATTTGCTCGCTAGGGCTCACGGGGAGTGGACCAACTTACGCGCCTCCGGAAGATGGCCAAGATATGATACATTGTTAAGGCGAGGGCTCTTTCCCGCTTGAGTCCCTCCTCCACGCCTCCGCCCTACGCCGTAGTTGCTTCGCAACGCGCAGGGAACCCGCTTCGCAACGCGCGGAGACCACCGTCGGGCGCAGCAGGGAACACGGGAGGGGAAGATGTGTGCACCTCTACAGGGTATATTGATTCATCATCGCTTCTTCGTTTGTTCTTCGCTCTGGTTTGTATGGAGATTGCCGCAATGTCTTTCGCCCGTAGGATACTTCCGATTCTTGCTCTCATCACCGGCCTGGTTGCCTGTGGAAGCGTCGTTGCAAACGCGCAAACTTCCACCGGCACATTCTCGTTCCGCTCGAGTTACACGCGCTCGTCCTTTTATATCCCAATGCGCGATGGAGTAAGGCTCTTCACGACGGTCTATGCCCCAAAAGACCAGTCGCAAAAGTTGCCTTTCATCATTACCCGAACGCCCTATGCCGTCGCTCCCTATGCGCCTGGCGATTTCAGCGAGCCGCGCGGCATCATGGTCAAGATGCTCGAAGAGGGCTACATTCTTGTGCAGCAGGATGTGCGCGGACGCTACTATTCGGAAGGCGAGTTTGAGGACATTCGACCTGTTATCGCTGATACAAAATCGGGAAAAGGCGTTGTGGATGAGAGCACCGATACCTACGACACCATCGATTGGTTGGTAAAGAGCATTCCGAATAACAATGGACGCGCTGGCGTCTGGGGAATCTCCTACCCAGGCTACTATGCGGCTGCGGCAGGCGTCAACTCCCATCCGGCGCTAAGAGCGATCTCACCCGAAGCTCCGGTTTCCGACTGGTTTATTGGCGATGACGACCATCACAATGGCGCCCTCTTCCTGCTGGACTATGTGCGCTTCTTTAATGGTTTCGGTCGCGAGCGCATCGACAAAAATCAGGTTGGCACAAACTACAAGCCCGGCGCGCCGATGGCAAACGACAACGATGCATACAAGTTCTACCTGGACCTTGGCCCGCTCAAGAACGTCGACGCGCGCTACTACCACGGAGAGATTAAGCACTGGAACGATGTTCAGAACCATCCTAATCTAGATGCTTTCTGGAAGGCGAGAACGCTGCCGGATCATCTTAAGAACATAAAGTGTGCGGTGATGACGGTGGGCGGATGGTACGACGCCGAGGACAAATACGGTCCTTTTGCAGATTTCGCTGCGATCAATAAGTTTAACCCGAACACTTACAACAGCCTCGTCATTGGCCCATGGCCGCATGGCGGCTGGGCGGGTGGCGACTTCGCGAATTTTGGCGACGAGCAGTTCGGAGTGAAGACCGGCGCCTACTATCGCGACAACCTCTTCAAACCGTTCTTCGATTTCTACCTGAAGGACAAGGGCGATTATGCCAAACCGAAAGTCACCGTTTTCACCACAGGCAGCAATCAGTTCTGGCGGTTTAACGAGTGGCCGCCGGCAGGCACAACCCCACTTACACTTACGCTGGGGGCAAATCATTCGCTCAGCACCACGGCTCCGGCCGCTTCGGCCGCCGCAGAGTCAGATAGCTACGTCAGCGATCCGGCGAATCCCGTTCCCTACATCGCCAAGACTCAGGGCGGACGCCGGAATGAGTACCTGAACGACGATCAGCGATTTGCCTATGCCAGACCCGACGTACTCTCCTACACCTCCGAGCCGCTATCGGAAGACACGACAGTCGCGGGCGAGATTAAGGCTGATCTGAAGATATCCACAACAGGCTCCGATGCCGATTTCATCGTCAAGGTGATCGACGTCTATCCTGACGGCAGTGAGTCGGCCGGGCTGCAGCGCCTGGTTCGCGCCGAGGTAATGCGAGCGAGATTCCGCAACAGCTACTCGAAGCCAGAACCATTCACCCCTGGTAAGGTAACCCGAGTCGCCTACAACCTCCACGATGTTAGCCACACCTTCAAAAAAGGCCACCGCATCATGGTTCAGGTTCAAAGCTCCTGGTTCCCGCTCGTGGACAGAAACCCGCAGACCTTCGTGCCGAACATCTACAAGGCCGACGAAAAGGACTTTCAGAAGGCAACCATCAAGATCTATCACAACTCTTCGGTTGTGCTGCCGAAACTAACCCATTTGCCAGATGCCCTGCCGGTGGATGCGAAGTACATAACTCGGTAATCTCTATCGCAGTCTCATTGTCTCTCCCTGAAGCGCGCTAGCAGCAGGGAGGGAAAATGATCATCCTGAATCTCATAAAGAATCCAGCATGCGCACCTCGTTTACTTTGGCACTGCTCACGCTCCTCGCGCTGATTGCGGGAGTCTCTTCCAACGCTCTTCCTGTCGATACACCAGCTTCTCATTTCGATTTTAAAGCGAGCTACACGCGCAGTTCGTACTACATTCCGATGCGCGACGGAATTCGACTCTACACCACGGTCTACGCACCAAAGGATGAGTCTTGTAAGTGGCCCTTTCTCATGCTGCGTACCCCCTATGGTATTGATCCCTATACCCCGGGCGACTATACTGATCCGGATGAATCCTTGCTGCCAATGTTGCGGGAAGGCTACATTATGGTGGAGCAGGATGTTCGCGGACGGTACTTCTCTGAGGGTGAATTTGACGATGTGAAGCCGATGGCTGCACGTGTGCACGCTGGTAATCGCGCAACGGATGAGAGCACAGACACCTACGACACTATCGAATGGCTCATAAAGAGCATCCCAAACAATAACGGTCGCGTAGGAGTATGGGGAATCTCGTATCCTGGTTTCTATGCGGCAGCGGCCGGTAACAATTCTCATCCCGCACTGCGCGCGATAGCACCGCAGGCACCGGTTTCAGATTGGTTTATGGGTGACGACGACCACCATAATGGCTGTCTTTTCCTGATGGATACGGTTCGGTTCTTCAATGATTTCGGTCGTCCAAGATCGGATAAACATGCCCTCGGAGACAACTATCTGCCTCAGGCGGACCTCCATATTGGCGCAGATGCCTACAAATACTATCTCGTACTGGGCCCGTTAAAGAACGTCGACGCGAACTATTTCCGTGGCGAGATCCAGCACTGGACTGACATCATCAACCATCCGGATTTCGACTCGTTCTGGCAGGCGAGATCGCTGCCCTTGCACCTCAAGAATGTCCGTTGCCCAACGCTGTTCGTTGGCGGATGGTACGATGCCGAGGACAAATATGGCCCGGTAGCAGACTGGGAGGCGGTGAAACGCGATGGCCATAGCGACGCCAATAGTCTGGTTATCGGCCCCTGGTCACACGGCGGCTGGTCTGGCGGAGATGGCGCATCTTTTGGCGATGAGACTTTTGGAATCAATACCTCCCGCTGGTTTCGGGAACGTCTTTACAAGCTCTTTTTTGACTACTATCTTAAGGACAAAGGCGGGGAATTTATGCCAGGTGTCACGGTCTATTCAACCGGTATCAATCAGTTCTGGCGATTCTCGAACTGGCCGCCAGCGGGATCCAGACCAACATCCTTTTACCTCGCTTCGAATCACGCGCTTACCACACATTCAGCTTCAAAGGATGTTGCGAGAGAGTTCGATACCTACGTCAGCGATCCCGCCAACCCGGTACCATATGATGCGCAGACACCTACCCGAAGGCGTAGCGAGTATCTGAACGACGATCAGCGTTTTGCATCTGCCAGGCCGGATGTGCTTACGTACCAGTCGGAACCGCTACCGGCAGACACGACGATTGCAGGGAAGATAACAGCGGATCTGCGATTCTCCGCAACCGGCACAGACGCCGATTTCATCGTGAAGGTGATCGATGTTGCGCCAGATAGCGGGTACCAGAGGATGGTTCGTGCGGATGTAATGCGAACTAGGTGGAGGGAGAGCTTTTCTAAGCCGATTGCGATTACACCGGGCAAGACTACTCAGGTGACTGTCAATCTGAACGATGTTTGCCACACCTTCTTCAAAGGCCACCGAATCATGGTTCAGGTTCAGAGCTCCTGGTTTCCTCTGGTCGATCGGAATCCTCAGACATTCGTGCCTAACATCTACAAGGCGGATGAGAAAGACTTCCAGAAAGAGACCATTCGTATTTTCCATTCGTCACGTGTAGTATTGCCTGTGTTAGAAAGCTTGCCGCGGGCGATTCCCGTGGAAGAAAAATATCTGTCTGCTCACCCTTAGCCACAACAGGAGAACACGATCATGGACGACAAGAGCGTTGGGATAGGCACGATGGGATGGATTGACCTGACCGTGCCCGATGCAGATGTGGTGCGGGATTTTTACGCTGCTGTTGTTGGCTGGACCCCGTCCGGCGTGGATATGGTGTACGACTACCAGGATTACAATATGCTCCCGGAGGGTTCCGATACGCCTGCTGCCGGTGTATGCCATGCCCGCGGACCGAATGCAGACTTGCCGCCAGTCTGGATACCCTACTTTTACGTTGCAGATCTTGACGCCTCTATCGCGGCGTGCAAAGCCAATGGTGGCAGTTTCATTAGAACGCCACCGGCGCCCGACACTTCAAGAGACCACCCCTTCGCGTTCATTAAGGACCCGGGCGGCGCTGCATTCGCGATCTGGCAGTGGTCAGCTCCTGAGGCGAAAATTTGGTTTAAGGGCGCATACCCGATCAGCGGAGACGTTTTAAGCCTCCCTGTGCGTGACCTTGGACCCTCCCTCGCGTTCTATACTCGGCTGCTCGGGTTTGAGGTGGTTAGCCGTGAAGAGAAGCGCGCGGCGCTGAAACGTGACGACGCAGAGATTGGAATATCATGTAATCCCGCCGATCCCGAGCAGGTCAGCGTCTACTTCGAAGTTTCGGGACTTGAAGCGCTACGCGCTGAGCTTGCAGACCTTGGGCTAGAACCAACCGAACTCCGATTTGATACCCACGGCGGAAGCCGGTATCGCGTCTTCTTCGCGAAAGAGCCGTACGGGGTGTGCTTCTGTTTTGGGGAGAAGTTGAGTGGGTAAAACGGAGTGAATTTATCCCCCTCCCCGACCCTAATAATGATTCATATCTTTGGTAACGATGGAGGCACTCCAGGATAGCCCTGTTTCGTGGGTTTTATGTGTGATTCGTTATCGGCGTGCGTGACGGGACCCTCACCTAACCTACCCTTACCGCTTGGGTCCCTCCTTCACGCCCTAGTTGCTGCGCAACGCGCGGAGACCACCGTCGGGCGCGGTAGGGAACCCTCTTTTCCGCTCGTACCTCGCAGGGAGCTTATCTTGGTTCATAGGTGAAGATTGCGCACGACGAGCCAACAAGCGGTAGGTGATACGCACGAATTGGTCACGGCGTGCGTGCTGGACCCTCACCCCACCTACCCTTTCCGCTTGGGTCCCTCCTTC
>CAIXIX010000073.1 GCA_903919615.1 uncultured Chthonomonas sp. | reverse complement strand
GGCCGATACTACAGCATACCTAGCGGCTTACGCAGATATTGGCCCGTATAGCTCGCTCTCTCCTCGGCAACCTTCTCGGGTGTGCCTGTTGCGATTACCTCGCCGCCACCATCACCACCTTCAGGTCCCATGTCGATCAGCCAGTCTGCGGTTTTGATTACATCGAGGTTGTGCTCAATCACCAGCACGGTGTTCCCGGCATCCACGAGCCGGTTAAGCACTGCAACCAGCTTCTCCACGTCGGCAAAATGCAGGCCGGTCGTCGGTTCATCCAGGATATAGATCGTCTTGCCCGTGCTGCGTTTTGCTAGCTCTGTTGCAAGCTTGACCCGCTGAGCCTCGCCACCAGACAGCGTTGTGGCCGGCTGACCTAGTCTAACGTAATCCAACCCAACGTCGTGCAGGGTCTGAAACTTTCTGGCGATATTGGGCATCGCCTTGAAGAACTCAACCGCTTCGCTAACCGTCATATCGAGCACATCAGCAATCGACTTTCCCTTGTATTTGACTTCAAGCGTCTCGCGGTTATAGCGCTTGCCTTTGCAGTTTTCGCAGGGAACATACACGTCTGGGAGGAAGTGCATTTCTATCTTGAGGATGCCGTCACCCTTGCAGCTTTCGCAGCGCCCGCCTTTCACATTGAATGAAAAGCGCCCGGGCTGATATCCGCGCACCTTTGCGTCCTGTGTCTTACTGAACAGATCCCGTATAAGATCAAATACTCCAGTATAGGTTGCAGGATTGGAGCGTGGGGTTCGGCCAATAGGGGACTGATCTATATCGATTACCTTGTCGATATATTCCAATCCACGAATGTCGTCATGTTTTCCCCAAACTGCGTGCGTGCCATAGATCCTGTGCATAAGGAGTGGAAACAGAGTTTCCTGAATCAGTGTTGACTTTCCACTGCCACTGACTCCCGTAACTGCTACAAATACTCCTAACGGAATGCGGACACTGACGTTCTTAAGGTTGTGCGCAACGGCCCCATCCAACTCGAGCCACTTCTCGCCGGGCTGCCGTCTGATCTCCGGTACAATAATGCAACGCTTTCCGCTCAGGAACTCGCCAGTGATTGATCCCGGTGTTGCCTTCACCTGATCAACTGTCCCCTGCGCCACGACATATCCGCCATGCTCTCCCGCTCCAGGGCCGATGTCGATTAGCCAGTCTGCAGCTTCCATCGTCTCTTCGTCGTGTTCTACTACGAGAATGGTATTGCCCAGCTCTCTCAGTCTCTCAAGAGTTCGGATCAGGCGAGTATTGTCGCGCTGATGAAGGCCGATACTTGGTTCATCCAGGATATAGAGCACGCCCATCAGCCCGCTGCCGATCTGTGTGGCAAGGCGAATGCGCTGGGCTTCACCACCGGCCAAAGTTGCTGCCGCCCGATCCAGTGTGAGGTAGTTCAGACCTACGTTTAGCAAGAATCCAAGTCGGGTCTTGATCTCCTTGGTAATCTGTTTCGCAATTATTTCTTCGCGCTCTGTAAGTGTCAGGCCATCGAAAAAACCGGCAATTTTCTCTAGAGATAGCGCGCAGAGGTCGCTGATGTTAACCTTGCCAATAGTAACAGACAGCGCTTCCGGCTTGAGCCGCTTTCCGCCGCAGACGGGGCAGGGCTTAGCGCTCTGAAACTGCTGCAGCTCTTCTTTCATGTATTCGCTGGTGGTATCGGCGAGACGGCGCTCGAGCATTGCGACAATCCCGGGATAGTCCGTGTCGAACCGTCGTGTGCGTCCCCACTTGTTTTTGTGCTCCACGGTAACGGAGCCTTTAACGCCGTGCATCAGGCGCTCATACTGCTCTGTGGAAAGCTCGGAGAGTGGTGTGGTCATGGTGAAACCGAGCTTCTTGCACACGCCTTCCAGCAGACCCTGCATGAAAGGATACAGTTTCTCTGTTCCTGTTTTTGGCATAAAGGGACGTAGCGCACCCAGTGAAATGCTCAGGCTCTTGTTAGGGACGATAAGCAGAGGTTCGAATTCGGATCTAGTGCCGAGGCCATGGCAGTCGGGGCATGCGCCGTATGGAGAGTTGAATGAGAAGAGGCGGGGCTCGATCTCTTCAAAATTGAAGTCTCCAGAGGTCGTTGTGAAGTTCTCATTAAACGTGATTTCATGCGCCGGTCGGTCTCCGCTCGCAAACACATCTGCCACAGCCAGGCCTTTGCCCCGCTTGAGCGCCTGCTCCAGCGAATCGGTTACGCGCGACAGAAGCCCATCTTTGACAACAATACGATCGATAACCAGCTCAATAGTGTGCTGCTTGTAGCGCTCCAGGTCCGGTATCTGTTCGCTGAGGTCGACCATTTCTCCGTCGATCCTGGCACGGACATACCCTTCCTTAAGCATATCCTCCAGCTCTTTTTTGTATTCGCCTTTGCGACCGCGCACAATGGGGGCAAGAAGCTGTAAGCGAGTACCTTCTGGAAGTGAGAGTATCCTATCGACCATGTCCTCGATACTCTGTTTGATAAGAGGTTCACCAGTTATGGGATCATGAGGAATTCCGATTCTCGCGTATAGGAGGCGAAGGTAGTCGTAAATTTCAGTGACGGTGCCAACGGTCGATCGAGGGTTCCGACTTGTGGATTTCTGATCGATAGAAACAGCGGGGCTCAATCCGTCGATCTGGTCGACATCCGGCTTGTCGTGCTGACCGAGGAACTGTCGGGCATAGGCAGACAGGCTCTCCACGTAACGCCTCTGACCTTCGGCATAGAGGGTGTCGAACGCAAGCGATGACTTGCCAGAGCCGCTGAGGCCGGTGATCACAACCAGCTTATCTCTGGGAATATCGATATCGATGTTCTTAAGGTTGTTCTGGCGTGCACCACGAATTCGGATCATGTTTCGGGACTGGCTTAGCCCTTCTTCCTCAAGCTGCTGGAGTTTGGAAACCAGGTTTCGCTCCTCAGTCTCGGCCGCGTCCGTTACCGCTTCACTTGTGGCGCGGCGCTTTCTGTTAGATCCCATATTGTGCGAGAGCCTCCATGAAGACAAACGAAGTGGTTAAAGATGCAGCGCGGCAGCATTACTGACATAATTCTGACATAATGATCAACGTATGTCTAGTATTTGGCGTGACTTAGTACCGAAAATCCGAATTAATGGAGCGCTCCCGGTACCGCTCCTGAAATGACGCTTAATGAACATCGAACTCCAAGGAAATTTGCTGCGACCCTTTTCAAATCGGATTGTGTTACTGCCAGTATTCGAGCTGGCAGCGCAGTATCGAATGCGTAACCTACACCGATAGCCTCAAACATGCCCGGCAAGAACATCCTGTCAAATAGCCTTTCATGTCTGATCTGAAACTGGCTTCTGGCAAATGCTTTCGCTCGAGCTAATTCAGCTTCTGTAACCTCGAACTTGGGGTCACTGAGAGAATCGATTGCTGCATGAATTTGAGCCAACACCTGTGAATGGGTAGGGGAGGCCGCGCTGCGCCACTCCACATAGGCAACCATTGGATCTTGTTGGTCCATCTGGCATGAGGCGCCAACTTCATACCCAATTCCTGCCTTCTCGCGGATCTTCTGGAACATACGGGAAGCATGGCCTCCACCAAACACCGTCGTTAGGACGACAAATGCAGGATAGTCAGGGTCTGAAATGGGTGGCGTTTGCACGGAGACAACGGCATATGAGACTGCGCCGGTTGCTGGTGGCGCAGTTAGTGTGAGCATCTTAGGTTCGGATGACACAGAGCCGTGTGGATTGACACCTACTGTGATTTTCGCGCCGACAGGAGGCTCATAATCAAAAAGGTTATTGTCAAGGCACTTTCTTACTCCCGTTTGGTCGGAGGCGCCGCAAACACAGAACACAGTGTTGCTTGGCAAAAAGACCTTGCGATGATATTCTGCAGCCTGTTGTTGGGTCACATGTCTGAGCTGTACCGAATCGGGGCTGAACCGGCCCGTGATTGCTCCAGTGACAGAGTCGTAGGCGGAGAGGAAGGGATCTGCCGTCCGTGCTTCTCGGCTGCGGATTAGCTGGGTACGAGCCTTTTCGAGGGCGTCAGGATTAAAATCCGCGTTCTTTATAGATTCACAAATAAGATAGATGGCGTCGCGATAGTTAGATTGAGACGTAATGCAATAGATGCAAACCCAGTCTGGCGATTGTATTGTCTGCAGGCCGCCAACCTTGCCGGCGGCTTCCAGGGCCGCATCATAGGAAAGGTGTGTGCTGCCGAAGAAGAGCGCGCTATTAACCTCTTCGCGTATAGCCTCTCCACTGGCCGATTGAGCGGAAGGCTGACGGACAAATGCAGCAATCGCGAGAGGGCCGCCATTTGGCTCTCGAGTCTGAATTACTCGTACACCGTCTGATAAACGCGAAAAGTCGGGGGCGTTCTGGCTAGCGACCTGGGTGCAGGCGCATATCATAGCAGTCACACCTGCTATCCGCCAAATTTGCATCCTTACCGTTTTCATTCAGCCTGCTCCGCGTCTAATATTACGGTGTAAGACTGTTTGCCAGTGAGCCAACGCATCGCAAAGTTCTGGACGTGTTCGGGTTTTATCTGTGATAGAAGTGGGCTCAGCTCTGCGGGATCGGAACCACCAATTGTTGCTGCAAGGCCCATCTCCCTCGCTAATCCAGTATTTGTTTCGATATCGTAGGCGATTTGGCCCTGAAGGGTCCGAACTGCGGCAGAAACAGTCGATGCGCTCGGTGGCTGAGTAGCCAAACTGTCGATTGCCTTGCGCAGTGCTGCCTCAAGCATTGGAATGTCGCTGATGGCGGGAGAAAGCGACTGTTCGAATGGCCGAGATATAGGAGGTCCCTGGAGGGTAGCAATGACGCTCAATAAGCTTGTCCCGTGCCTCGCCGCATAGTTTACAGTCACAGCTGTGCCGGACCACGCTGCAATACTTGTGGTTCCTCTGCCAAATTGGCTGCTCAGGATTTCGGCCACGACCTCAGCGACGGCAGAATCTGAACGGGAAACAGCCGATGGCGCTGCGTATGCGATACCAATGACCGGCCGCTCACCACGTCTCGCTGACATCCGTGCTCGTGAAACGGTTTGGGCCGGAGCTGGAATGGGTTGTGGTGTCTGATCCTCTGGACTTGTCCAGTCGCCAAAATAGCGATCCACCGCACGGGTCGCTGCTGCCGAGTCGACGTCACCTGCGAGAATAAGAGCACAGCGCTGGGGAACGTAGTTTCGAGAATAGAAAGCGACTAAAGAGTCCCGCGCTCTGAACTTTATCGCGGTGGGTTCTCCTCCCGGAGATTTCGCGTAGGGTTGATTGCCAAAAGCAAGGTTGTAAAGCCTGTCTTGAATTCTGGCAGCAGGGCGTTCATCGTGTCTGGCAAGCTCGTCGAGAATCACGGCGCGCTCGCGCTCAACCTCTGTATCGGGAAACACCGCGTGCCGAATGATGTCTGAAATTTCCTTCAATCCTGTATTGAGCTTATCCGATGGAATTTCAGTATAGTAGTGCGCAAAGTCGGCACCGGTTTCTGCGTCTAGCGAACCTCCTGCACTCTCAATGGTAAAATCGGAATATCCGGGGCCATGTAAAGTTGTTCCCTTGAAGAGCGTGTGTTCAAGAAAGTGTGCACATCCATCCTGGCCCGGTCCCTCATCGGCTGAACCGGCGCGAACCCAAAGGTCAATTGTTACCATTGGGAATCGATGACGTTCGTTTATTATGAGTCGCATGCCATTTCGCAAGGTTTCTGCGGGATTATCGGCGTGCGCATTTGCCGCAGCCAGTAACGCCACTACAGATGTGGCGATTAGGCCGGAAACTGATTTGATGATTCTCTGTAGGCTTAAATTCATTAATTATATAACGTCGGCAAAGTGCAATTTGCTGCCACACTAATGGTGCTGATTCCTTGCAACTATAAAACGGGGAAACGACCTACGTCTACAGGCGTCTATCCCATATGGAGTGGATCGGCATTTCGAATATACGACAGTATATTCGATCTTTATGGGAGGTATGCGACCTGATGGGATTTATTGTGAGTTTTCCGCGATCATTGCGGCTGTGGGCCGGGGTACTGCTCGCTCTGTTCACCATAACGCAAGCGGGAGCATCGCCACAGATAGTGGCGCCTAAGGGTAGCTTACACATTTCGGCGGACACTGCCGCCTTCCATTTTGATTTTGAAAAGGACCACGGAGCCTTTGTGCAGAAGGCGGTTGGCAGAATACCGCTTCAGCGTTATTCTGTTTCTTTTCTGCATGTCGATCCCGGGCCTTCAGGATACTCGAAGCACCTTGTGTGGTTTCTGGCGAGAGACATTCATGGCTTCTCCATTCTCTGGTGCTATCTTGATGATGCTGGCAAAGAGTTCTACTGCTGGCTCTATGAGTATCAGAAAAATCTGTTGACCACTCAAAAGTTCACAGGCGATTACACCTATGCTCCGCCCGCAACCGTCTCCGATACGTTAGAACCCGGCTTTGCGCTCCTAGACCAACCGGTCTATACAGGTCCAGATTTTTCTTTTTCTGGCTGGTCTCGCAAATCGGGTTCGCTAGCCCGAATGGACCTGAGTGAGTCGATCACTACGGAAGACAGACCGAAGGGCACAATTGTGGAGCCCGATGCCTCTGCAGGTTCAGCCGCTGCGATACGATCCTTACAGAAGCTCACCGTCTACCCGCTTCATCAGCTTAAGGTGGGTGGTGCGAATGGCTGGCGCAGCGCTGGTTGGGAAGAGCTGCATGCTATTGCCTATGACTCTGCAAAAGATCCGTACTACATCATCCTCTATAGCAACTCGAAGCGTGGATTTGTGATAGATGTTAAACGGGCCAGAACGTACACGACTGAATTTGACAGCAGCGTAGCATTCAATGTTGGTCAGAAGGGATTTGGGCCAAAGGGCACAACGCAGGATAAGACTGAGAACCCAACGGTTGCACGGAATCAGCCTTTTGAAATAGTGTTGAGCAGCGCCAAGGCGTACGATAATCCGTATACAGACGTTCTGCTGGATGTCGAACTCGTAGGTCCCGACCGCAGAACGATCCGCCTGCCGGGTTACTGGGATGGCGGAAAGATCTGGAAGATCAGATTTGCGCCACCCAAAATTGGTATTTGGACTTGGAAGTCCTTCTCGAACGATAAAGAACTAGATTCGAAGCTTGGCGTTCTGGAGTGCACCCTTGAACCCGACCCAAGTACCGGATTTGTTCGTGTGCATCCGTACAAAACTCACTCGCGCCATTTTGCTGTAGGCCAGAACACAGCATTCTTCCCCGCAAGCGCATTCGATCCGGTTCAGAGCGATGTCATTGCTACTCCTATTGCAGCAGTCAGAGCAGCCAGCTTTGAAGGTGCGCCTCAAAGCAGCGGTACCGATCCGGCATCCTACAAGGCCTTTCAGTCCAGGATGGACGCTCTGCATGCTGCTGGCTTCAACCGGTTAAGCGGCGGGTTTGTAATTTCTGGTGACACGGCTACAGGTGAGCCAAAAAACGAGGGCGGAAATCCATTCATCGGCGGCGACCTTTACCATCTTAACGCCGACTATTTTAAATGGATGGAGAAGCGCATTGCTTATGCAAACTCGGTTGGGCTCATTCCTGATATCGGCCTTGCGAAATCGCCTGCGATCGCTTTCTTGGGCAATAACGATCTGCAGTTGAGAACATTGTGGCGTTACATCCTCGCGCGGTTCGGAACTTTCGATGTTGAGTGGAACATGTTTGGCCCAGTTGCGGCAGACAGCAAAGAGGCGCTGGATAGGATTACTCCTTTTGCTTTGATGGCAAACAAGTTTGATCTCTTCCACCATCCGCTGACCACTGGTTTAATCGTTACCGATGCCTATGTGAAGAAGGTGATGACCGCGGCAGCGAAACCGAAAAGCTCGACCGGGTCAACTGGACAGTCGGTTAACGGCATAGGCCTCCCAATTCAGGATGGCCCCCCAATGGGGCTTCCGCTCTGGTTGGATGTCGTGACGCTCTACTCAACCGATACAAATACGCTGTACGATCTGACGACGGTGAAAAAGCCACTAGTTATTGTTGCCGACGGTGCAAGCGCACTCGCATCGCCCGATGAAGCACGTGGCATTATGTGGGGCACAAGACTTCGTGGAGCTTATTACACAACGGATGGCACTGCATTCGCGACATCATCGCTGGATACGGGCTTTGCCAAAGCCGTAGAGGTGTGCAACAGCTTCATCAAGAACACCCACTATGGTCGTATGGACCCGCATATGGAGCTGTTAACAGCGCGCGAAGAGACACCTGAGCAGCGAAAAAGCCGTATTCTCGCCAATATCCAGGCTGGTATACCGCCGGAAACTGGCGCTCCTGCGGCTGTTGGACAGGCAAAGGTTGAACCTGCAGCCGTCCTGCTAGCGGATACCTCGCGCGAGTACCTGCTGTACTTTAAGCACGGCGGCAACATTAACCTCGATCTCTTAGAGGCGACTGGCCATATGAAGGTAACGTGGCTGAATCCGAGAACCGGTGAGACAAAGGATGACCCTTCGTTTGTAGGCGGATCGTACCATGCGTTCAGTGCACCGGATGACAAGGACTGGGTCCTCTATCTCAAACGTTATGCGAATAATTAGCATTCGTTATCCAACTACGGTAGTTGCGCCGCTCGCTGCACATACCATTGGGATACACCTGAATAATCCAGGCTAGAGCATAATGGCGTGAAAATTGTAAATGAGGTCCGGGGCAATTCACGCAGTGGATTGCGCCGGACCTTGCTTTTTTGATCGCGAGGAGTCGGAAGTGCTTAGGACGGTATTTGAACGCGTATGGGCCTTCGATGCAGAATGGGTTCCGGATCCCGTTACGGGCAGAATGCTGTATCACCTTGACGATCACCTTTCGAATGAAGAAGTGATGCGCGAGATGTGGCGCCGTAACGGCGCAACCGAAGAAGATCCCACGCCTTTTCTTAAGACCGCCGTGTGCAGACTCGTTTCGCTCGTGCTAGTAGAACGCTGGCAAAAGTCTCCTGGTGATGTTCGTCTGAGGCTTCGATCTCTTCCCGAAACACCGGATGATCCTTCGAAGACGACCGAAGAACAGATTATTCGGCCTTTTCTCACCGGAGTTGGCAGATTTCGCCCGCAAGTTGTGGGTTTCAACTCTGTAAATGCAGATCTAAAGATTCTGATCCAGCGCGGCATTGCACTTGGCATACAGGCGAAAGAGTTCTGTCGCCGTCCTGCAAAACCATGGGAAGGTGAAGACTATTTTGCGAGAGGAACAGACTGCAATATTGACCTGATGGAAGTGGTATGCGGCTTCGGGCGAACCTACAGCGTCACCTTAAATGAGATAGCCGTCGTTAGCGGCATACCAGGCAAGCTCGGTACGAGCGGGGATGATGTTGCTGGTATGTGGATCAACGGTAAGCTACAGGAGATCATCGAGTATAACGAGTACGATGCGTTTACGACGTATCTGCTTTGGCTGCGCGTCGCAAATTTCGCCGGTCTCTTTTCACCCGATGAATATGCGCAGGAGCAAGCTCTGGTGGAGAATCTTCTCGAACATCTGATTTCGGAAGGTAAAGCGCACCTCACGCTGTTCCTATCCGAGTGGAAAAGATTGCGTTCATATCGTATTAACCACGCTTCTGCGATTAGGGAATTACATGACTGATGAGCTTGAGAGGAGCTATGAGCTTCTAACCGCACACCCAGACTTTATTGTTCTTCGGCGCCTGCCAATTCGCAGCTGTTATCACCCTTCAGATGGACGGCAACTGCGTGTCGGGCTGGTACTCGACACCGAGACGACGGGTCTTGAGACCACGGATAAGGTCATTGAAATCGGCCTGTTGAGGTTCGAGTTCGACGAGGTGACTGGAGATATTTACAGTATAACCGATACTTATAGCGCATTGGAGGATCCTGGCATGCGCATTTCGCCTCAGGCGATGGCGGTACACGGCATTACGGATGCGATGGTTCGTGGAAAGAAGTTCGACGATGCGCGTGTTACCGCTATGTCTGCACGTGTCGATCTTGTGATTGCACACAATGCGCGCTTCGATCGTCCCATGATCGAAAAACGGTATCCACTTTTCGCGAAGGTGAACTGGGCCTGCTCTTACCTGGAGATCGATTGGAAGGGCATCGGCTACGGGAGCTCCTCACTCGAGTTCATTGCCGGTAAGTCCGGGTTCTTTTACGAAGCGCACGGCGCCGAGATGGACTGCAGGGCACTGCTTGAAATCCTTCACAAGAGTTTCTCGCCGGGTGAAAAGCGCATTCTTCCCTTCATGAAACAGCTAGTGACGGCATCACGGCGCGTGGAAGAGCGAATCTGGGCGCTTAATGCGCCGTTCGATAAGAAGGATGCGCTTAAACAGCGTGGTTATCGCTGGAATGCCGAGAACCCAAAGTGCTGGTGGACCAGCGTTGCTCGAACCGATGGACGAGCTGAAAAACAGTGGTTGCTGAAAAACGTATACGACTCAAACTCAGCGACGATGCGAGTAGACATGATTGACGCCTTATCGCGATACTCCGGTCGCCTCACAGACTCTCGAACCAGAAAGGTCACTCTCGATGAAAGAGACGCTGAGGAGTTAACACTATTTTAAACTCATCCTGCATCTTTGCTCGCTCGCGAGATTGCGAGCAAATGAGGGAGGGGCACGGGAAGCGAAATAAGATCTTCCGTAGAATGTCACTTCACGCGGTTAACGGTCGGAAACCCATTAGGGCGCTAATGTTACTTGCTGCACTCGCAACAGGAGCTCCCGGCTGCCATAACGCTTCGGTACATCCTGCATCCCCCAATCGTTCTGCTTTGAACACTGGCGCTCAGCCCAGTATTCCTCAAATGCTGGCAGATCTCAACGCTCACCTCAACCCGGCGAATGGATACACGAACTCAAAATATGCCGAGGTCCTACGTACCAAGCTCACAACGCAGCAGATGGAGCCCAAAGAGCTCATGATGTCCGAGTTTGAGTATGCAAAAGAGCTAATGAACGCCGGCGATATTGACGAAGCGATGTTTCAGTTTAATCGCCTCGAGAATCAGCTCCAATCTGCTGTGCCCGAGATCTGGAAGGAGATTGGGACTGAGATCCTAACGCAGCATGCGGTAGCCTTCATGCGCATGGGAGAAGACCAGAACTGCTGCGCGCGCAATAATGAGCGATCCTGCCTTGTTCCGATTAGCGGTAAGGGAGTTCATACAAAGCAGGAGGGATCACGCGGCGCGCTAAAGCTGCTTAACGTGGCGCTGAAACTTAATCCGAACGATCTTAGCGCTCGCTGGCTGCTGAACATCGCCTACATGACGCTTGGAGAGTATCCCGCTAAGGTGCCGAAGCGTTGGATAGTGCCTGCGAACAAGCTTGGCGGCGACTTACCAATGCAGAAATTCTATAATGCCGCTCCGGAGATGGGAGTGGACTATCTGGGATGGGCAGGCGGGGTCATTATGGACGATTTTGAGGGCAATGGCTTGCTCGACCTGATGATCTCATCCTGCAGGCGCGATGGTCAGCTCAGGTATTTCCACAATAACGGAGATGGGACTTTTTCGGAACGAACCAAAGAGGCTGGGCTTGCCGGCGAGATCGGCGGCTTGAACATTGTAACGACGGACTACAATAACGATGGAAAGCCCGATGTTGTCGTCCTGCGTGGTGGCTGGATGAAGAGATACGGCCACTATCCTCTTTCGCTGCTCCGAAATGATGGCAAGGGACATTTTACGGACGTTACGATTGAGGCTGGACTACTGTCCCTCGGGCCAACTCAATCTGCAGTGGCGCTCGATTACAATGGAGATGGCCTGCTCGACCTGTTTGTGTCCTATGAGTCCTCTAAAGGCGATCCTGTACCGTGCAAGCTATTCCGCAATAACGGCGATGGAACGTTTACGGACGTTGCGCCGCAGTGCGGTCTCAATATCACTCGATATGTAAAATCTGCCGTCAGCGCCGACTTTATGCATAATGGCAAGCCCGGGCTCTACCTCTCTTGCCTGGATGGTCCAAGCATCCTAATACGAAATGATGGCCCAGCCGGGGCGGATACTTCCGCAAAGGCAGCCTGGAAGTTCACCGATATAAGCGAGACTGCCGGAGTCAGCAAACTGCACAAGTCCTTCTCATGCTTCTTCTTCGATTACGACAACGATGGCTGGCC
>CAIXIX010000072.1 GCA_903919615.1 uncultured Chthonomonas sp. | reverse complement strand
GCAATCTGGCTAGTTGTATTCACGTGTGGTAGGGTCGCTGCTTGCTGCGACCGCGCATTCCGAATTTCATGAATAAGCAGGAAGCTGACGCCGGTCTTCCAAATAGAAAGCAGTTTTACTTTTGCGTAACGAACCTAAGGGATTCCCGTATCGCCTCGCAGCAATCGATCTCGACGACACTCTGCTCGCCCCCGATAAAACGATAAGCGACCTCAACCTGATTGCTATTCACAAATTGCAGGAAGCTGGTGTCAGGATTCTGCTTGCTTCGGGCCGCCGGCACGAGAATATGCTGAAATACCATCGATTTCTTGAGTTGGATGGACCGATAGTCTCCTGCCAGGGAGCCCTCGCAAAAGATGCAGGCACCGAAGAGGTGCTGCATCGCCAATGCATGCCAGCAGAGCTCGCTGCCGAAGTGGTTGCGCTTGGAGATTCGCGTGGTGTTACACAGGTCTATTATCACCTCGATGGCACCTATGTAACCCGCGACGACGAATGGACGGAACTGTACAAATTTCGCACGGGAACGCCTGTGAAGCGTGTGGAGGATCTTGCCGTATTTAACGGGGTTGAGCCACTCAAGATACTCTGGGTTGGCGATCCCGCCACGATGCAGAGCTTTTACAATGAGATGGTGATACGATACGCCGGTGTGCTTGAGAATGTCGTTACAGACCCGGAATATCTGGAGTTTATGGCTATCGGCGTCACCAAATCACTTGGTATTGCGGCTGTTGCGAAACACTATGGCATCGCACAGAGCGAAGTGCTCGGTTTTGGCGATGGCAACAACGACGTGAGCATGCTACAGTGGGCCGGAGTTGGCGTAGCGATGGACCACGCCAGAGCCTCTGCTCTTGAGGCAGCGGATTTGACGGCGCCAGCCGGAGACCCCTCATCTAGCTTTGCCCGCGGTGTGGATCTCGTATTCGCAACGGCCTAGCCCGAACGCTATGCCTTCATCACCCGCCGTTTCAGCATATCCAACATCACGGCAAGCAGAATCACAACACCCAGAACGACCTTCTGCGTGTAAGACTCCACGCCGACAAGGTTCATACCATTTCGGATAACTGCGATGATGAAGGCGCCTACCAGGGTGCCAAAGATCCGCCCCTCACCTCCAGTAAGACTGGTCCCTCCCACCACAACAGCAGCGATTACATACAGTTCGTACATCGCGCCATAGGTCGGCGCTCCTGCCTTAAGTTGTGAAGCGGTTATCACTCCGCCAATCCCCGCCATGAGCCCGCTTGCAATGTAGACGAAAAGGAGGGTCCTTTTCGTGCTTACACCGGAAAGTCGAGATGCCTCAGCATTCCCGCCGACAGCATAGATGCGCCTGCCGATTGCGGAGCGCGCCATAAACAGATGGGCTCCTGCGTAGATTAACGCCATCACCACCACAGCATTTGGAAGCGTCAGTAAGGCTGCGCCTCGCCCGAGTACGGTAAAACTAAACGGGATATCATAGATCGACTGCCCCTTCGCAATGATAAAGGCAAGGCCGCTGGTCACCTGCATCATGGCGAGAGTAGCAATAAACGGCGGAATTCGGAACCCCGTGATCATCAATCCAGAGAAACCGCCAACGGCGCCACATAGTGCGATCGCAGCCAGTGATGCCAGCAGAAGCGATCCAACGGATGCATTTGTGCCGCCCCAGGATCTGATAAGCCAGGCAGTAACAACCGCAGAAAGCGCCACCAGGCTGCCGACCGAAAGGTCGATTCCTGCTGATATGATGACCAGCGTCATCCCCACTGCAATGATTGCGATAACCGCTATCTGATCAGCAATGTTGCGCAGGTTACTTGCCGATAGAAACGTCGATTTGTAGCGCGAATGAGGGGACACAACCGTAAGCCCATTAAACTGCGGCTTTTCCTTGAGCACATTCCAAAGCTGCCACTGAGCACACGCCGGCGTAGCAACGACGATGACCTTGCCTGCCCCCCCAGAAGTTTCTCGCTCGATGGCTTCCCTAACACTGGGTGGATCGCCAGCAATAAGGGCGAGGACGTGCCTGCCACGATCGGCCAATTCAGCGCTGATCGCTGTTCCGAATTCATAATCACCGGATTGGCTTCCAATGACCACAACGATTCTGTCGGATGAACTCGAGGCGGCAGTAACTTCCGCCGCCAGCTCTTTTGCACCCTCTTTACCCGATGGCTGCTCCAGGTGGTAAGTGGCATACGAGAAGTAGACGCACAGCAGGAGGAGAGCGCCAAGCATACCATAAGAGCCTAACGCTCCCTTCATGCGCGAAATCATTTGACCTTCGGATCCTTATCGGCATCGGCCTTCTTGTAAATGGCTGCCGGAATAAGAGTCTGGGGTTTCAGCTTCTCGCCGCCCATGAAACTGGCAATACCCTGAATGGTGAGCTCGCCGATCTTATCCGGAAACTGAACGATGTCCGCGTAGATCTTCCCGTCCTTAACCGCCTGCTTTGCCTCCAGCATGCCATCGAAACCGATCACTTTGACTTTGCCGGAGCGTCCCGCCTTCTCGATGGCAGCGACTGCGCCCAGCGCTGTGGGGTCGTTGATACAGAAGAAGGCATCTAGCTGCGGATACTTCTCAAGGATGTCCTGCGCGGTTTTAAACGATGCATCTCTCTCGCCGTGCCCGGGCAGCGTTGCGACGATCTCGATGTCTTTATGCGCCGCAAGCACTTCTCTGAAGCCCTTAGTGCGCTGAATGCAAGACTCAACCTCGGGATGATCGATGATGGCGACTTTACCCTTGCCGCCAATCGCTTCGACGATGGCGGTCGCAGCGAGTTTGCCGCCCTCGTAGTTATCGGTGGCCACGTGGGAAATCACCATCGCATCCTTGCTCAAGCTGGCAATATCTGCCGTAAAGACAGGAATACCCGCCTTGTTGGCCTCCTGAATAGTTGTGCCGACGGCTTTTGAGTCGCAAGGCGAGAGCACAATCGCGCTTACCTTTTTGACGATGAAGTCTTTTACCTGATCGCGCTGTTTGGCCGCATCCATATCCCCGGACTCGAGGACGATGTCGAAGTTATGCTTCTGGCCTTCCGCCTTCATCGCCTCGCCCATATCGATAAAGAATGGATTCGTGTTTGTTAGCAGCGAGACGCCGATTGTCGGCTTCGCTCCCCCAGACGCAGCAGCAGGCGCGCCAGCCGTATCTGGCGCTTTAGTTGGCGCCTTCGCCTCGTCTCCTTTGTTGCTGCATCCGGATGCGAGCGCCAGTGCTCCAAGCGCTGCGCCCGCTAAAAACCACCTCGTTGATTTTTGTATTTGCCTCATTGCGACATCCTCTTTCGTTCATCCCGAAGTCCAGGGATAATTTGCTCAATCTCGCTATGCGGATTCTGCGTTGATCATGCTTACTCCTCTATGAATAAGGTCTGTGAGGTCGTTGAAGTCTATCAGCTCTATGATGTTGATGAAGTCGGAGAAGAAAAGGCAAGGTTTTGGTAGTTGTGCTGCTTGCTGGGCACTGATAACTCATAGCCGCGCCAAATTGTAGGGACAGGTGCTTGCCCCTGTCCGGGTCTCTACGCATGTATCATATCTTCGGCTGGGCCGACCTTCGGCCTGGAGGCGCAGGAAGTCCCTCCGTGTCCTGCCGCGCACTAGCTTGCTCGTGAGGCAAGCGGAATGAGCTTCCAGCTGCGTTGCTCAGCCACCTTCCGATAGGCACTAGCCGATGTAGGGGCGCTGCGATAGACTGCTTAACGCATCCTATCACGATTGCCTAAGCCGCGTCCCCCTCGCAGTCTAACTATGTATCATATCTCGGCCATGTTCCGGAGGCGCGCGCGGTGGTCCCTCTCCCTGCGAGGTACGAGCGGAAAAGGGAGAGGTTAGGTGAGGGTCCCGTCACCCACGCCGATAACGAATCACTCATAAGACCCACGAAACAGGGCTATCCTGGAGTGCCTCCATCGTTACCAAAGATATGATACATTGTTAGCGCAGTCGCACGCCGCCTCCAGCGGACAAAGACGCGCTCCCGGCACACGTCATTTCGACGTGAGCCTCAGGCGATCGAGAGGTCTCCCACCTTTCATCGGCTAAGGACGCCAAATATCTCCAAGGACGCCAACAGCTTTACTATGACCGCCGAGGCAGTTTGGTTGTTTGGCGGTGTGGTTTGAGCACGATTTGTGGCTAATGACGCCACATTTGTTAAGGACGCCAAGGTTGTGGGGATATGCCGGTGGCATACTTCGCTGCGCGTGTGGCAAGATTTATTTGTGCTGTCTATTCGTCATTTGCTTTACGCTTCGGTAAGCGCTATTGCCCCGTGATAGTGGCTTTGCAAGAGCTCCGCCCTTCCGATCCCTACACATGTATCATATCTTTTTCGCCCCGTGCCTGCGACGTCGGCGCCGTTCAATTATCAAGATCGATTCCATGTCTTCCATGCGACTGTACCCTTCAACCATTACTTTTATTCCGGGCAAAGGCGCGTGCTTGTACAGTTGGTATCCGCCAAGCTTAGCCATTGCAGCTACTGCAGATGAGAGTGTCCTAATGCGTCTTTTCTCGATCATCGCCAGCACTTCAATTTCCAGCGGACGAAATACGGCTCTGGGAAAGGCATTGGGCTGGGTACGAGCATCATAGTCGATGTACAACAACCTCCAGGCAGCGACATAATAGTGCGTCAGCGCGAGCATGATCGAGTTTGCATCATCCATGTGAAGCTGCTCTGCATCGCATCCGCCAGTTTTGATTGTTTAATGTAATCGCTCAACGCGAAATCATTGGAGCGGAGACCAGCATTCGCAGCGGGAATTTGAGCGGCGCGGCAAAACAGCTCGTATGCGGCGTCGAGACCATGATGAAGCATTTTTACCATTCATTGATCCCAACCGGTGGCAAGAAGTCAAGCTGGAGCGACATGGAGAAGGATCTGTTCGACTTGCATGAGAGCGATCTGCTCCCAACTCTCTTCTTTATCAAGGGGTACTGGAAGGATTTCAGACACCCGACCATTCACGAAGGCAAGGATTACGATTCATACGAAGCCATCGCCCTGTGGCACATGTCCGTACAGGCGGTCACTCGGATGGCCAACGCGTTGGAACGCCGTTCAACCTTGCCTGGCAAGGAATTAATAGAGACCCGAACTCGCGCTTGCCGCTCTGGAGCCTAACCCGTGCCGACACTTTCCAACCCACCCCAGACCGGTGATATCGTTCACGTCCGGATGCGCACCTACCTCGTCGAAGGAGCGAATTCATCGTCGGGATGCGGCACGCTACAGGCCGATGCGGCACACGTTTGCGGCAATGAGTGTGAGGCCAGATCTCGTATTGGCTGTACTTTCTTCACTGAAAACCCAGTATCACAGTTCAACAGTAACTTGATCGATTGGCCGCAGACCGATTCCGCCCACCTCGCAGACCGGGTTCCATGTCCGCGCCCGAGCACCGAGGGTCCGAGCGGATAGGGCTCACGCGCCTCTTTCATTCCTCTCCCGCACACGCGGGGCTGGACCGGCTCTGTCGAACTTTCCAGCGTTTCTGCGATCGTATTCCCCAATGTTTCTCATTTCAATTTAATCTTGTGCCCGGTTCCGGCTCCGGCAGCAGCAAGATCGCGCCATCCCCTTCTCCGTCATTTCTTCTGCCATCTCGCTCTCCCCGTATCCGTGACGCAAACTCATACTGCTGCCATGTAGCTAGGAGATCGAAATTCCATCCGCCAGGGTCCGCGTGGATCCCAACGCCCCATAAAGACCGCTTCCGCGCTGATCGCCCTCAATACAGGCAGAAGAAATACAGCGAGAAAAGAGACAACTTCCGCCAATGGTAGCTCCTGGTTCTCTGTGCCGACGCTTTGCCGCAAGAAGGCTTTCCACTGCGTTTGTTTCCGTTGGTCGCGTGCGAAAGCGTCTGTCAGTCCGACAGGGCTTTCTGCCGGTCCTGGTAAATTTCGACGGTCGAATGTGGCCGCTATCGCTTCTCTGAGTTGCGCCCCATCATAAGCGAATGAGTTACCCAACGTCCACAGATCGTAAAAGTCTTTCATGCGACTGTTGTCTATGTCGAGCGTGACTATCGCGCTCAGCTTTTCCGCTATGGCTGTTTCCTGCGCGTAGGCGAACAACTGCGGCCCTGGAAAATCAAGTAGGGCGGGGAATGAGACCCTCCTTGCAGGAGGCGTGACCACATCGCCAAATCCTATGTCTATCTGAAGCGGAATGCGGACTGTTCCCAGGAAGGCGTTCATTCGAATGCGGACGCCGCCATGGAGATTATCTTCCCGGATAGGCTTTGCTGAGATCGTATCGGATACAAAGACAAGCCCGTCATCTTCGACCGGCAGCGCGCAAAGCTCTCCGAAAATCTCCGCCAGCCGAGACGGCGCGGGATCACATGTTCCGAGCAGGTCGAGGTCTTTGGTGCGGCGATGCGGCTCCTGCATCCACAGGAGAAACAGCAGCGCGCCTTTGAGTGTGAACCTATTGGCGTGGACAGACAGGCTCAAACGATAAAGAAGACGTTCCAGCGCGTACTGCATCAGGATTCGCTGAAAATCTTCCTGACGCGCTTTGGCGAGATTGAGCAGACGCTGCCGTACCGACGCCGCGATATTGCAACGTGGTCTATCCGTCATATCGCCAGCGCCTCCATGTAAGGACGTATGATCTGTTCCACGCGACAGACGCGGGCGTAATGATGTAGCAGAGCCCGATCCACGCGGCTTTCTGAAAGACACTCTTTGAGCGCTTCAAGCGCGACATCCAGACCGACCCGGCTGCGATATTTGAAGCAGTCGGCGACTGTCTTCGCGATACAGGTCACGTGCACGATAACGCCTTCGATGCGGCTCTCTTCCACGCCTTCAGAAAACGCCTGGCCGCTGGCGCGTACAATCTGAAGGGGAGGGTACTCCAGACGCGGCGGACGCGCGGTCTTCTCGATGAGCGTCCAGACCTGCCAGGGGTTCTGCGTGCCGATCCCGTGAAACTGAAGGGCGGAAGCAAGACAGATAATCCCATGCGGAACACGGGCACAAACCTGGGCCAGCGTGTGGTTTTCCGTAACATTGGCATCAGGCCGGCTGTAGAGTCCGCGTCCGATATGCAGCAGTTCGCCCTGCCGTGTCATCTCCATAATCCGCTTTCGCGACACGCCTTTTGCCGTCATATCGCGGGCGAGTAGAATTCCATCCTCAGCAGGCGCGCGGGCTGGAGTTTTGTGTTCCTGTTGGATGCTCTTCATTATTACGAAATGTCGCTTGTTTTAATTTTCGGCATACATTTCATTTCCAGTAAAATTCTGAAACAATATGTATTCCAATACAAATATTGTATCACACTTTGTCTCCACATGTCGCTGACTTTTAATCCCGGTATCTCCTCAATAACTCGGGGTAACGACGTCCAGGCAAGCGACTTCCTCCCAACAACAATTGTTGAAATTGAAGTCGCTCGCCCGTTAGCAACATGCGATCTGGTCGTGTACTGAGGTGCGAGTATGCTTTGTGTTAG
>CAIXIX010000071.1 GCA_903919615.1 uncultured Chthonomonas sp. | reverse complement strand
TTTGGTTCTGGCTTTGCCAGGTTTGGTAAGACGGTAATGCGGTAATTGGGTTCCTACCGGATGGCGGCGAACCGAGATTGGGAAGTCTTTCCGCTTGGGGACAAGCGGGCTCCAGTGAGTGCGTTCGATGATGCGGCTTGCAATCTAAAAAGCTCTCGATCGCAGTGGTCAAGTCCGACTTCAGACCCAAGACCTAAAACCTAAAACCCAAAACCCAAAACCCAAAACCTAAAACCCAAAACCTAATACCATTCTTACCTAACTTTCCACTCCAGTATCCCGCCAGACCATCCATCTTGAAGTTGAACTTCCATTCTTAGCGCAGATGTCTTTACGGGATCAAAGGTGACGGAATTGTACCGGTCCATCTCAACGCCGTAGGGCGAGCGATTGTGTAGCGGCTCCCACTTGTCGCCGACCTTGTAGAGTAAACGCCAGTACTGTGGGACCCGGCATTGCGCCCTGATCCGTCGCTCATCCCACCAGTAAACGCTCACTACTGAGACCTTTACCTCATGTGGAAAGTCGTACTGCACCCACTCTGAGCTTCCGCGATGATCCCACCACGTAAAGCGTGGAATGGTAAGATCATCGGACGCGGTGGGCTCGATGCCATCGTTCAGCGCCGCAACCGTGTCTTTCTCAAAACAGTGTGAGCTGGAGACATGTGCCAGGCTAGCAATCGTTGGCAAAGCAACTGGCTCGGCGCGGTCTGGTGTCTCCGCGATCCACACCTGCATCTCGCCGGAGTTGCGATTTGTGTTCGCGTAGTAAGGTATCGCCGTGAAGGTCACACGGGCAGCACCAGGATAGCCGCTATTTGACCGATACAGGTTCTGATCGGCATCGACAACATGAACGGAGAGCGCCTCTCCTTTAATAAGGGTTACGCCGCCGAGCATATCGGCCCGGTACTCCGTGGTGAATGCTGCACCCTGAGGTATTGCCAGGCTGCGAACATGGCCACTGTTATCGATGCCCTCCAGACAGTAGATCAGCGGTCCGCGCTGCAGCGCAAACAGTCCGGCATCCGCAGCAACGCGCGGGTTTGCCTTAATCCGCATCACCGGCATGGATAGCTCCAGGGTAACTCGATCGCCGCTATGCCACACGCGATGGAGCTTTGCGTATCCATGGCTCATGCCGAGAAGTTCTACAGGCTTTCCGTTTACGGCGACTGCAGCAGATTTGCACCAGGCCGGTATACGAAGATTAAGATCGAATTCGGCCGGGCGAATGGTATCGACTTCTATCTGAACGGCGCCATGTGCCGGATAAGACGTAGACTGCACGATCCTGATGCGGTTCTTGCCAAGATTGACGACTGCATCGCTGCCAATAAAGAGGTTGAGATAGATACCCGATGCATCCTGCGCGTAGATGTAGGAAGGCAGCGATCCCATGATCTTGAGGAACATGGGAGGGCAGCAGGGACAATCATGCCACTGCCATCTCTTGCGGCCCGGGCGGGATTCGAGCGGATTCTCGTAGTAGAAGCGGTCTCCCGAGAGCGAAGTCCCGGCGAGCACGCCGTTGTAAAGCGAGCGCTCCATCTCATCGACATAGCGCGCATCGCCATAGGCAAGGTTCATGTTATGGTCGAAGAACCCTGCGCCAACCGCAGCACAGGTCTCAAGATAGCCGTTGTTGGGCAGCAGATAGTCTGGCCCAAAGCCCTCATATCCCGCGATCGCACCTACGCCACCGGTGAGGTAGCTGCGGCGTTCGGTCATATTGCGCCAGATGCGCTGCGCCGCATCCAGGTAGTCTTGCCTGTTTGCGACAACTCCGGCCGCTGCGACCCCGGTGTAGAGCAGCGTCGCTCTAACGGCATGGCCCTCGGGAGTCTGCTGTTCCAGAACAGGCGCCTGATCCTGCGCATACGCTCCGAAGCTCTCTCTGCCTTCGTGGTTGCCCCGCGCCTCAATCCAGAACTGGGCCAGTTGCAGGTAGCGGTCTTTCTCCACCGACACATCAAGCTTCTTCGCGATATCCGGATTGTTCTTAAATAGGAGATACAGGCCAACAAGCGCCTCTTCGCCAAGCGAATGGCCAGGCACGATGTTCTTTTGGGGCGGAGGACCCATCGTACTCGCCATCAAGTTCGCCATACGGACAGCGGTTTTTAGCAGCTTCGTATTGCCTGTCGCCTCATAGTAGTGCACGCCAGCTTCAATTAGCGCGCCCGCATTATAAAGGTCGTGCTGTTGAACATCGTTGCCGCCATTTTGTCCCCAACGATGCCCCGGCTCCATCAACTGAGTCCAGGTATTGATGTAGCCGTCGGGATCTTTCTCTGCTGCGGCCGCAATGCGATCGATGTAGCCATCGATCCGCGTTTCAAGCGCGCGATCTCGATGCTGTTCAATCAGATCTGCGCTGCCACGGATCATTTCGTAGATCAGGCCGTCATACCATTGTGGCCCCGCGTGTCCGCCGGTTTTTCCGTCCCGAACCCGGTCAAAGTTATTAATAGCTCCGCCACGATCGATATCGAATTGACCGAAGCAGTAGGGCGCCGTAACTTCGCGGAAGAGCTTGAGCCGAGGCGACCAGAAGCCATCGTGAATGCGCACTTGCTGGAGGGGCAAGGCATTCAGCACGTGCAGGTTTTGTGGCGGCGCCAGGATAGCGGCAAATGCTGCGGCGAATGGCAGGAGATTCATGAAAGGCTCCCCGTTTTATGGTTCCTGAATGTTACCCTTCGGATTTGACTTTTATGATTTCAATATGCTAAATTATCTCCCCATTTCACAGTGCCGTGGAATAGGATCTGGCTGGAATATGAGTTGAACCAGGAAGAGCCTCCGCGTCGAATCGCCTCGCACAAACGTGTGGTGTCCCTCTGGATTTTGGCTATATCGCACTTCATTTTGGGAGTTCCGAATTCCGGGCAGATTGCAGACTGTTTTTCGTACTTTAAGAAGATAGGACAGGATAGGCACGCGCTCACCTTAGAAGCGCAATTCCGGAAGGATTCCTTTGATTGAAAGACGCCGACCAGCGGCAAGCTGAATCATTGCCACCCCATAACGCATTTGCAACCGAATCCCACGGCCTTTATGACCCTCAGACCGAGCACGATGCTTGTGGCGTAGGGTTTGTGGCCCATATAAAGGGCCGTAAGTCCCACGATATTCTGCAAAAGGGTCTCACAATTCTAACGAACCTCGCACACCGAGGCGCGACTGGATGTGACCCAGAAACTGGCGACGGCGCTGGCGTGTTGATGCAGATTCCGCACGATTTCCTTGCCGCAGAGATGAGCGCCCTGGGCGTGACTCTGCCGGCCCCAGGTCAGTATGGTGTCGGAATGATCTTCTTCCCACCCCAGGAAGACGAGCGGCATATCTATGAGCGAGAGTTTCAGGAGGCGATTGCCGAAACGGGTAACGTGCTGCTTGGCTGGCGAGACGTACCGGTAGACCCCACAAGCATCGGTCCCGTCGCTCGCGCCGTTCAACCCATTATCAGACAGCTTTTTATCCAGCGTTCTCCAGCAATTAAGGACGATACCGAGTTTGAGCGCAACCTCTATTTACTTCGAAGATCCGCACAGAACCGTATCGTAAAGCTCCATGGCGAACATGAAAACTACTGCTATGTGTGCAGCTTAAGCTGCAGGACGATCGTCTATAAGGGCCTTGTGATGCCGCACCAGATCACACGGTTCTTTAAGGATCTGGCAGATGAGCGCGTGGTGACTGCCATCGCACTCGTGCACCAACGGTTCTCCACCAATACCTTCCCCACGTGGGATCTAGCGCATCCTTTCCGCTACATTGCGCACAACGGTGAGATTAATACCCTTCGGGGCAACCGCAACTGGATGCTGGCCCGACAGGCCAATCTGAAGTCCGAGCTTTTCGGGGACGATGTTCAGAAGCTCTTCCCACTGGTAAATCGATCTGGTTCCGATTCTGCGGCGCTTGATAACGCTGTGGAACTGCTGGTTCATGGCGGCAGAAGCCTTGCGCACACCCTGATGATGCTGGTGCCCGAAGCGTGGGACAAAGACACGCACATGGACCCGGCACAGCGCGCTTTCTATGAGTACCATGCATGCCTGATGGAGCCATGGGACGGCCCAGCGGGCATTGCCTTTACAGACGGCATACAGATTGGCGGAATACTCGACAGAAACGGCCTGCGCCCATCACGGTTTGTGGTGACGGAGGACGACCTGGTGGTCCTCGCCTCCGAAGCTGGCGTGCTGGAGATCGCTCCCGAGCATATCCGCCAGAAGGGCCGATTGCAGCCCGGCAAGATATTCCTCGTAGATACTGCCCTTGGCGAAATTATAAGCGATGAGCAGATCAAGCAGCAGGTGTGCGGCAGCCAGCCCTACGAATGGTGGCTCGAGAAGCATCGGCTCTGCCTCTCTGAGGTGAAAGAGCCGACAATCTCTGCAGTAGAATCTGCGATGGTGATCCACGATTCGGAACCACTTTCTGTACGGCAGAAGGCTTTCGGATACACGTTAGAAGACCTGCGCATCATTCTCCAGCCAATGGCCATCAAAGGCGAGCAGCCGCTTGGCTCCATGGGGAACGATGCGCCACTGGCTGTACTTTCCAATCGACCACAGCTCATCTACAACTACTTTAAGCAGCTCTTTGCACAGGTTACCAACCCGCCAATCGACCCGATTAGGGAAGAGCTCGTGATGTCGCTCTCCGACTATATTGGCCGCGATGGCAACCTCATGGACGAGTCGGAGTTCCACTGCAGGCAGCTAAAACTCGACACGCCAATCCTGTCTAATTCTGAGCTCGAAAAGCTGCGACATATTCCGTCGCCTCATTTCGCGGCGGTCACACTGAACGCGCTTTTTGATGTCGAAGATCCCAATGGTCTAGAGAATGGTCTGGAGCGATTGAAAGCCGCAGCGAGCCAGGCCTTCGCAGATGGCAAGACCTTCCTGATTATCTCGGATCGCGGTGTCGATCCGCTGCACGCGCCGATCCCGAGCCTGCTGGCAACCTCTACGGTTCACCATCACCTGGTGCGCGAAGGCACGCGAACGCAGGTTGGGCTCGTGGTGGAATCTGGCGAGGCGCGCGAGGTAATGCACTTCGCTCTGCTCATCGGTTATGGCGCAAGCGCGGTGAACCCCTACCTGGCGTTCGAGACGATCATCGACATGTGCCGGCACCATAACATGCCGGAAGAGATCTCCACACATGAGGCGCTCGCGCACTACATCAAAGGCATCAACAAAGGCCTGTTGAAGACCTTTGCAAAGATGGGAATCTCCACTCTGCAATCGTATCGAGGCGCACAAATCTTCGAAGCCATTGGCCTCGACCAGGGCATGGTAGAGCTCTACTTTACGGGTACACCATCCCGGTTGGGTGGCATCGGGCTCGATGTTATTCAGCGTGAGACGCTCGCGCGGCACGAACAGGCCTTCCCACAAAGGCACATTGCAGAAGAGCTCGATCTGGAAACGGGTGGCGTCTACCAGTGGCGACGTTATGGTGAGCACCATCAGTTTAATCCGGACACGGTCTCTAAGCTGCAGCAATCGGTTCGCGCCCACGACTACAAGAGCTTCAAGGCGTTCTCTCAGGCTGCGAACGACACGAGCACCAACCTCTCTACGCTGCGAGGTTTGTTGAGCTTCAAAAAGGGCACACCTGTTCCCATCGAATCGGTTGAGGATGCCTCCGACATCGTGAAGCGCTTTGTAACGGGCGCCATGTCGCTTGGTTCAATCAGCCGTGAAGCGCACGAGACCCTCGCCATCGCGATGAACAGTATGGGCGCCAAGAGCAATACGGGAGAGGGTGGGGAAGACCCGGTTCGTTTCGTTCCCGATGCGAACGGCGATCGCCGCCGCAGCGCAATCAAACAGATTGCTTCCGCTCGATTTGGCGTTACCGCTCATTATCTTGTAAATGCCGACGAGCTTCAGATTAAGATGGCCCAGGGCGCCAAGCCGGGTGAGGGCGGCGAACTGCCGGGCCACAAGGTAGACGAGTATATTGGCAAAATTCGGCACTCCACACCGGGCGTCACACTGATATCGCCGCCGCCGCATCATGATATATACTCCATCGAGGATCTTGCGCAGCTCATCTTCGACCTGAAGAATGTGAACCCCAAGGCGCGCATCTCCGTGAAACTGGTTTCCGAAGTAGGTGTCGGAACCGTTGCAGCAGGCGTCGCGAAGGCGCATGCCGATCATGTGCTCATAAGCGGGCACGATGGCGGTACGGGCGCATCGCCGCTCTCCAGCATCAAACACGCGGGTATCCCGTGGGAGATGGGGCTTGCGGAGACGCAGCAGGTTCTGGTCCGCAACGACCTGCGAGGCAGAATTCGGGTGCAAACCGATGGCCAGCTGAAAACGGGCCGAGATGTGGCAATAGCTGCGTTGCTCGGCGCGGAGGAGTTCGGCTTCTCCAGCGCGCCGCTTGTAGCCATGGGCTGCATCATGATGCGCGTTTGCCATCTGAACACCTGTCCCGTTGGAATTGCCACGCAGGACCCGGTACTGCGAAAGCGGTTTGCGGGTCAGCCTGAGAACGTGGTTGCCTACTTCTTCTTCCTCGCGGAAGAGGTGCGGGAGATCATGGCAGAGCTTGGCTTCACGAACATGGATGACATGATCGGTCGGATCGACCTCCTGGAGACCGATAAGGCGATAAAGCACTTTAAAGCGCAAGGGCTGGACCTATCTCCCATTCTGGCGGTTCCGGATGTGCCTGCGCATGTTTCGGTTCGCTGCAAAACGAAACAGGATCACGGCCTTGAGACCGCCATCGATTACAAACTGTTGGAGTTGGCGCAGTGCGCTATCAATGGCGAGGGCCCGGTTTCAGTCAGCATGCCTATCTTCAATCGTAACCGAACTGTAGGCACGATGCTCTCCGGGCAGATAGCCGAAAAGTTTGGTGCAGAGGGCCTGCCGGAAGATACGATCAAGATCTCGTTTACGGGTTCAGCCGGTCAATCTTTTGGAGCCTTCCTCGCGGCAGGCATCTCATTGACGCTCGAAGGCGACGCGAACGACTATCTGGGTAAAGGGCTCTCGGGAGGTAAGATCACGGTCTTCCCGCCTCGCGAATCTACCTTTGATCCTGCCGAGAACATCATCGCGGGCAACACGCTTCTTTACGGCGCTACCTCTGGCGAGGTCTACCTCCGAGGTGTTGTGGGCGAGCGGTTCGGCGTAAGAAACAGTGGCGCGACTGCGGTAGTCGAGGGCACTGGCGATCACGGCTGCGAGTATATGACGGGCGGTACCGTGGTTGTGCTCGGTCGCACCGGCAAGAACTTTGCCGCGGGCATGAGTGGCGGCGAGGCCTACATATGGGATCCAGACAAGACGTTCAAAGAGCGCTGCAATCTGAACCATGGCCTTACCGTTCTCGAACCCGTAAGCAGCGTGGAAGATCAGGCGGCATTGCGATCTCTGATTGAGAATCACTTGGTTAACACTGGCAGCAAACGCGCATCAGAGATTCTTGACCGATGGGAAGACCGATGCAGCGAGTTCGTCAAGGTAGTCTCCCTCGAATATCGACGGGCACAGGCGAACAAAACGCAGCATGTGGTTACGGCTTAAAGGATATTACGGTAATGGCGGATCCAAAAGGATTCTTAAAATATGGCCGGGAGCTGCCGCTGCGGCGCCCGATAGAAGAGCGAAAACTAGACTGGATTGAGGTTTACGAGGAGTTTCCAGCAGATAAGCTAAAGAACCAGGCTGCGCGCTGCATGAACTGCGGCATCCCTTTCTGTCATCAGGGCTGCCCGCTCGGCAACATCATTCCCGATTTCAACGATCTCGCTTATCGAGGCCGCTGGAGACAGGCGCTAGCTGAGCTGCATGCCACGAACAACTTCCCTGAGTTCACCGGCAAACTCTGCCCTGCTCCCTGCGAATCATCTTGCGTACTTGGAATCAATCAGGATCCGGTTACGATCCGCAGGATTGAAGAGACGGTGGCGCTGCGCGGATGGGATGAGGGCTGGATTGTTCCCGAGCCGCCAGAGTCGCGAACTGGCAAGAGAGTCGCCATCGTAGGCTCCGGCCCCGCCGGCCTGGCAGCAGCGCAGCAGATCAATCGCGCGGGACACTTCGTCACGGTTTTTGAGCGTGCGGATGCAATCGGCGGACTGCTCCGGTACGGTATTCCAGATTTTAAACTCGAGAAGTGGGTACTGGATAGACGCCTGGCACAGATGGAGGCCGAAGGCATTGAGTTCCGCACCGGCGTAAATGTTGGTGTGGATATTACGGCGGAGGAGCTCAAGGCAAACTTCGATGCTATCCTGCTTTCAGGCGGGTCAACTCGCCCGCGCGATCTGCCCGTGCCCGGCCGTGAGCTGGACGGCATCCATTTTGCGATGGACTATCTGCCGCAGCAGAACAAGCAGGTCGCGGGTACCTGGAGATCGGATCTGCCTCAGATTACCGCGACGGGTAAGAATGTCGTAATTCTTGGCGGCGGTGATACAGGCGCAGACTGCCTTGGCACGGCGCTGCGGCAAGAGGCTGCACAGGTGTACCAGTTTGAAATTTTGCCCAAGCCCCCGGTAACGCGCGATGCCTCGATGCCGTGGCCAAACTACCCGATGATCCTTCGCACAGGATCTGCCCATGAAGAGGGCGGCATTCGCGACTGGAGTATCAGTACCAAGGGGTTCTCTGGCACGGATGGCAAGGTTACCACCCTGCACGCAATTCGGGTGGAGATGACCCCGCCGGATGCCAATGGGCGACGGGGCTTTGCTGAGATCCCGGGCTCTGAATTTGATGTTGAGGTCGATCTGGTTCTGCTGGCGCTCGGTTTCCTTTATCCTCAGCGTGAAGGGCTCCTCGCGGATCTCGGCGTTGAGCTGGATGCCAGAGGCAATGTTCGCACCGATGGCGAGTACACGACCAGCGTGGATGGCGTTTTTGCCGCCGGAGACATGCGCCGCGGACAATCGCTGATTGTTTGGGCAATTGCGGAAGGCCGCGAAGCTGCGCGAGCAGTCGATATCTATCTTTCTGGAAAATCGCAGCTTCCATTGACCCGCGCCGTCGCTCTTCTCTAATGCAATTGTTGCTGTGAGACCAGACCGGCATTGTGTGTACACAATGATGTTATAATGATGGGTGGTTTGTAACTCGGCTACCCGCCCGCGAAAACCGGGACCCTGAAACCATGGGTGATCCCGAAAGGAGTTTTGCATGATTCGATGTCCCCTGTCGGCGCTGCTGACAGCAGCGCTTGGAACAGCAGCGCTTTTCCCTGTAATGGCACAGGGCACTGCGGCTAAGGCGAAACCCGCCACTCCGCCAGTGGCAGCTGCACATGATGATGTGGTGGGCACATGCAATTCGCACAAGCTTACCTGGGCTCAGTTTGTTACTCGCATAAAGGCGGAGAACGAAACCCTGCTGGGCCAGTCTGCAGCGGCTTACATTGCGACCAAGGCGCAGGAAGTTCTGTTTGGCAAGAAGCCACAGTCCGTATTTACGATTACCAAAGATGAGGCAATCGCTGCGCTCCGAATGCACCCCAACCCGCAGCTAAGCCAGCAGCTAGAGTTTATGCTCACGCAGTTGGCAGTTGACGACGCAGCGACCAAAGAGGGCGTGCAGCCCACTCCGAAAGAGGTTGATGCGCGTGTCGCAGATGTACTTAAGGGTTTGCGCGAAGGCGGCCAGATTCAGAAGGGCGAGACCGACGAGCATTTCCTTTCAGCGCACAATGTCACGCTGGCAAAGCTAAAAGCAAGCTACCGACCACAGGTTCAGCTTGTTAACCTGATTCGAAAAGATACCACCCGACAGCTCGGGCATGCTGCCGGCCCTGCCGATCTTGTTCAGGCCAGCCACATTCTGGTCGCCGTAAAAGACCTCGCGCCAACTGCTACCGAAGATGAGAAGAAAAAGGCAGACGCCGAAGCGCTGACGAAAGTCAAGGGTATTCTGGCGGACATTCGCGGCGGAAAAATCAAATTTGAAGACGCTGCCAAGGCGAACAGCGACGACCCTGGCTCCAAGGACAAGGGCGGCGACCTCGGAATCTTCATGAAGGGCATGATGCTTAAGGAATTTGAGAACTCTGCGTTCAGCGCCACTCCGGGGCAGGTTACCGAGCCGGTAAAGACGAGCGCAGGTTACCATATTATCCTGGTTACCAAGTCCAGCAAGCAGATCACTGCCGCCGAGGCTAAGGCGTTCATTGCAAAGAATGAGCAGGATCAGATCCAGAGCTACCTGTCCCGATTGATGGGCACAAGCAATGTTGAGAACAGACTACAGAAGCTGCTTCCACCTTCTCAGGGACAGCCTGGCTTCGGTGCCAGACCAACGCGCTAACGCTACCTGGCAAGAGATTGTAATCAGATTGAGCCGCGCTTCAGCCTATATGGCTGAGCGCGGCTTTACGTGTTTTATCACAACTCTCGAAACCTAGGATTAGCGGTCGCAGCAAGCGGCGACCCTACCATCCGTAATGGTTTCACGAGAGACGGAAGCGGGAATATGGTCCAGCACAGAGGCTGGCCAGATGGAGTAGTGCCATGTCCGTTATTCGATCGCTTATCGCCGCAGCAGCAGTTGCGGCATGCGTTTGTACTGTGCAATCTACGACTCACGCGCAGGCGGCGCCACCCGTCGCGAGCTTGAAAATAGGCGCAGCTGGTATTCAATCTTCTGGATTGCGCTCGCTCTCTGGCGCCGATGGCGAAACAAAACTGCAGGTCACTTCTGGTCAGCCTACTGTAACTACAAAGTCGGGTTCAAACTACCTCTATTTTTCGCTCGATGCTAACGTCCTTCCGAACCCCATCCATGGCCCAATCTATGTGCGCGTTGAGTACTTCGACAATAACCTTGGCACCAGCATGGATTGCCAGTACGATAGCGCTCATGGAGACACCATTGACAGTAAGTTTTTTCATTCCGAAGATCAGGCGGGTGGATATCTGTACGGGACTCATCAGTGGCGCAAGGCCGTGTTCGTGCTGAAAGATCCAATGTTCGCGCATCGCGAGAACCTGGGAGCTGACTTCAGAATTTCGGGTGGCGCGCTGACGATTCGCGGCGTGGCCGTGTTTGCGGAAAAGCCCGAAGACTGGACCGAAGCGGGCCGTGTTGAAAAGCTGGATATTAAGCCACTTGTTAAGATTGGTCCAGGTGGGCAGCTAATTGTTGGCGGGTTTGATCCCGCACGCGTTCAAGACGCGGCTCCTCAGGCCAAGGCGCTTGAGTCGAGCATACCGGTCCTTAAACAGATCGGCGTTACCAGCCACGAGTGCTACGTGCGGTGGAACCTCTGCGAACCATCAGAAGGCAAGTACGATTGGTCGGTTTATGACCGGTACGTGGAGATATACAAACGCAACGGGATCAAGTGGGTGCCGTTCCTTATTTTTGGTTCGGCCTACAGCCTGCCCGATTGGTACTACAAGAAGCCAGGCTCTCAGGGCTACATCTGCCTTGAACACCAGCAGGAGTGCGACGTGCAGTCGCACTGGAACCCGGTTCTGAGACGTCACCTGGCCAGTTTTATCAAGGCATTTTGCGCTCATTATCGTTCAAGTGGGGTCATTGAATCCATCCTTCTTGGAATCACCGGTAACTACGGCGAAGCGATTTATCCGGTTAGCGGCAACGACTGGACCGCCGATATCCACGGCAACTACCACTCCCATCCAGGATTCTGGGCGGGAGATCCGTTCGCGATAGAGGATTACCGAAAGTTTATCAAGGCCCGGTATGGCTCGACGGAAGCGCTCGGCAAAGCGTGGGGAAAGAATTTTACTGGCGACATCGAGACCGTTAAGCCAGAACTAAAGTCTGCAGCGCCATCAGACCGCGCCTGGCTCGATCAGTGCTCCTGGTACATCGGCGCAATGACCAGCTATACCCGATTCTGGCTGCGTGAAGTGCGAGCGAATTTCCCACAAGGCAATATCTACGTTTGCACCGGCGGACACGCCCCTGCAGAACATGGCGCCGATTTTGGAGATCAGTGCAAAGTAGCAGCGGAGTTTGGCGCGGGCGTTAGGATCACCAACGAGAGCAGCGACGAGGCTGGCAACTTCTCGCTGACGCGCTGGGTTGCCTCTGCGGGCCGCCAATATGGCGCCTACTTCAGCTTTGAGCCCGCTGGCAATGTTGATGTGAATGGTGTAGTGGCCAGAGTATTCAATGCCAGCACCTCTGGCGCACGCGGGCTTCACTACTACTATCCGAACCTATTCTCTGAGAGTGCCGCACGAGAGAATTTCATTCGCACCGGAAGCCAGTTTATTCAGAGACAGCCTGTTGCTGAGATTGCGGTCTACTACCCCGAAACGTATATCCTGCTTCACGACAACGACTTTCTTCGCTACGCCCAGATCTTACGCAGGCGAACCGATTTCGACTATATGAGCGACGGTCAGATTCGCGATGGGGGCCTCAAACGAATCAAAGCGCTGGTTTTGATGGAGGGAAGCGTATCCGAAGCCTCTACCTGGAAGCGAATCGCCGATTGGGTGCAGGGCGGCGGCGTGCTGTTTTACGCGAGTGGTATTGGACAGTTGAAAACCGTTGAGGGCGATACCTGGCCAGATAAGCTGGTACAGAATCAATCCTATGGCAAAGGGACGATCGTTCGCTACGAAGGGCCCGCTGACGATAGCGCGTATATCGATCTGATTGGGAAAAGTCTTATTGGAGCTGCGCCAGTCTCACCGCTTACGAAGCTTATGCTGGGCAGCGCAAGGCCGGGGCTCTTTACCTCAGTGGCTCAATCTGGCGAACTGGTTCTGTTTAATTCAACCAATGAACCAATTACGGTTAACCAGGAGACGACGGCGCCGCACACGATCATCAGTGTTCAGCCTGGCGGAAAGTGAACATAGCGGGAGACCAGGTTTTGGGTATTGGGTGATGGGACGGACATGGCGCCTACGGATGTAGTCATGTCCATCATTCTCTGATTGCTTGCATCAGTGCATCGAATCGTAGAGGGCTTCTGCCTGATTTGCCGTGAGATGGCCAATATACTGCACGTTTAACTGACTGCCCTGAGACAGTGCGAAGCGCCAGTTCTGCTGGTTGCGGGCAAACGCGCGCGTCTTGGGATGCTGAATAACGATATTGTTCGCTGGCAGCACCAGTTTCTCATACAGGCAAAAGCTGGTTACGCCGTCGCTGTAGCGCATCAGCACGGTGTGCTGGTAGATCTGTTTGCTATCGCCAAATACCCACACGCCGTCAAGCTGATAGTTTGGCGGCAGCGCCGCTGCCACTGGTTCCATGGGTTGAAAGGGCATTCGGTTCTGTGCTTCTGCCATGGATCGGAACTGTGGCTCCGGGAAGAGCGGTGTAATCGTCGCTCCTGGGAACTGTGGTCTAAAATCCTCTGGCAGCACGGGTGCAGCAGGGTTAACCGTGATGCTGGTCATCGTGGTGGTTGAGGTGATTTGACCCCGCGAGTTCGACTTCTCGATACGCAGCTGAATTCCCGTCTGTTGATCTATCCAGAACTTTCTCAGAACACGACCATTCGGCACGCCGGGACCAGGAACACTCAAGACGACAATCGTCGCGAGCCTTCCAGCAATCGTCTCCGTTCCAACAATGCGCGCGGTCACTGAGCCAGTGCCGAGGCTGACAAATAACCGCTTACTCTCATCGTTCCATTCCGTGGGCCACGGAGCAACCTCAAGCAGATTTTTAGCACGGTGATAGCTGTAGAAGCTATTCGGCGAGACGATCATCACGTCGCCTGCCATCTGCTCTGGGCTTCGAAACTGCGTTCTCACAAACCCGCGTGTGTCCCCTCGGACCTCCTGCTCGGAAGTCGTTCCGCCAGGGGAGTTGATAACGGTCTCCTGAATTCCTGTATAAGATGCGGAGGGCCTCAGCATCATCTGCAGCATTTTGCGAGCCAAACGCCTTGGCTCTAGATCGGGAGGGTTTACTATGGCCGCGCGCGGGGCAACCACCACCATGCCCGATGTAACTCGCCGCTCGTGCTGTATCTGAATTTCCCTTGCCGCGTGCTGCCGAATAGCGGCGGCGGCCCGACGGCGGGCAGCATTTGCAGCGTTGACCGAAGGCTTACGTGGCGAATGCTGATTTTGTGCGCCACAACAGGCAGACGCAACAAATAACGCCAAAGTGGTGGCAGACCAGGCAATCAACCCAAAACGGCAGCTATAAGTTTTAGTATTCCGCAGGGATAACATAATCCCGATCCAAACTTCAGGGTATCTCGAGCCACACCCATCCGTGGGAAGCCAGAGAGTAGTGATAGGCTATTCAGTGTTGCTGCGAGCGGAGGAATCCGTTCCTGATGTTTCTGCTTCCAGCTTTGCTGCAACCGGATCGTCAAAAGGATTGCTAGCGGTAACCGCGACGTGTCGCGAAAGCGCATCCTGACTGACCGAATCTGCGCTCGTTCGTGCAGCAGTCCCAAACCCCTCTGTGGGAGCGACTGGCCTAAACGAAGCAATACAGGCAGCGATGACGACAGTCGCCATTCCAAAACTCAGAATAGAGACCCTTTTCCTGTTTATTTGATCTTGAAATCTGATAATCCACGTGCGCAACTGTAAAACAGGGCCCCAGGAAGTTTTCACGCTCGCAACATCATCCAGCCGAGTGTGTAGATTGGCCATAAAATGGTCGGATGGTTCCAGCTTGTCGGCAGATTTCAACAGTTCAACGGTCAATTGAGTTGTGTGAGCGAGCGACTCACATTCTCTACAAAGAGCAAGGTGTTTTTCTACAAGCCAGGTATCGTGCGCAGAGAGCTCTCCATTCAGATACTCTGATAGTCGCGAAGACGTGGCCTTACAGTACTCTTCCGTATGTGTCAGTTCGTGTATATTCATTTCGAGCTATCCGTTCTTCACGAGTCCGCGAGCAGAACTTCTATATTCGGAGCGCTTATTGTAAGCTGGGCAAACCGCGCTCTCTTCGAGTAAATCCATATTCATCCGTACGCGCGCACATTGCATCAATGCTCTGGTTCTATCTCAAATGCGAGTACCCAGGTAAGGCGATAGTTTTTCCCGCAGTGCACACCGAGCATTGAAGAGACGGCTTTTCACCGTACCCAGCGGGCATCCTACTACACTCGCGATCTCTTCGTAGGCCATACCTTCGATATCGTACATCAGGACAACGGTTCTCAATTTCAGCGGCAGCTCCATTAGCGCCAGGCTTAACTGGTTGCCGAGCTCCTTGTTCATCAGGTGTCGCTGTGGGTCGTGCGCCATGTCGGGGATATCGCGTTCGCACATATCCTCTTCATCGCCATCGGCATCTTGCGACAGCGAAGAGGTTAGTCCGGCCGCACGCTTGTTCTTGCGACTGAAATCTATACACAGGTTTGTGGCAATCCTAAAAAGCCAGGTGTTCAGGCTCGCGCGGCTCTGGAACGATCGGATGCTGAGGTAGGCGCGAACGAAGGTCTCCTGTGTCAAGTCCTCCGCATCTGAGGCGCTATGTACCATTCGAAAGATGTAGTTATAGACCCGCATCTTGTATCGCAGCACAATCTCATTGAAAGCCGCCCTGTCATTGGCCTGAGCTCGCAGTACCAGTGCGGTGTCAGCCTGCATGATTTTCCCCACGGCTAACATTGTTCTACTCCGAAGAAACAGCGATGAGTACGATGTTCTTTTCGCTTTAGATTAAAAAGAACATATGTCTAAAGACGATACGTCGCTCGCGATGTTCACTGCCGAGTTCACACGCCTGTTGTAATAGAGTTCACACTGCTACGTTGTAACGATTCTACCTGCGCATAGTTCCCTGTCACCATACCTGCTTCAAACAACCGCCTGCGCAGATCCGATGTCATCAGTGCGTGCGCTTCAACATCCGGGTATGCATCGGTTGTCTGTTCCGAAAGTGGCCGAGAATGCGGCGACGCTGGATGAAAGTAGATTTCGCATGTTGCACCAGCGATCCTGGGGATCAGTTGTTCGAGATAGTGGGCATTCATGTTACCGGTCTGCATCAGGCCATAAACGCGATCGCAGTAAAAGTATCGCTTTCCATGGTTCCTGGTTCGCGACTGCAGGTCTCGAATTGCCTTTTTGCGCAGCGCTCGAAACGCGAGAAGCGCTGCAGCATTCGCAGCAGACCGATCGCCACCCGACCGCAAATGACTGCGCAACTCTTCATGAGGCAGTCGAATTCTGTGGACGCCATAGGCATCGCAAAGATCGATAAAATGGCGCCACACCTGGGGATGGAGATGAAAGTGCTGATGCCCATCCGCATGAGACCAGGGCAGCCCCGTTTCGGCGAAACGCTTAAATTGCGCTTCCATCTCCTTGTAGAGTTGAGGCGAAGTGCGCCGATCGAATGCGTACTTAATTCCGGTTTTAAACGGGTCGATACCGAGGCGACCCTCTGGACCCACAAGCTCTGGAATCTGTTCGCGGCCGAGCACGGCTCTGTCATGAGTAACCGAAACGTGCAGCCCTACGCCAAGCGTGGGAAACGACTGCGCCAGTTCGACGGCTTCATGCCAGGCCGGCTCTGCGACCATTAGGCTTGCGCTAGTGAGCGCTCCGATTTCATGCGCGCGGATAACGGCGCGGTTTATTTCGGACGAGTATCCGAAATCATCCGCATTCAGAATTACGCCGCGCATTGGAGAGCCTCGATCATCTCTTTCTGTGCCAGATTTTGGCAGCAATCCGCGAGCGAAGCGTAGTTAGGTCATCGAACAGCGAGTAGAACACAGGTGTCGCAAGCAGGGTCAACAGTAGGGACAGCGACTGTCCCCCGATGACGGTGAAGCCGATACCTCGGTTCGTGGCCGCGCCTGTACCGCGCGATAGCACCAGCGGAATCATACCGGCCACGAAAGCGATCGTTGTCATCAGGATAGGTCGAAGTCTGTCCCGGTTCGCCTGTATGATCGCATCGTAACGATCCATTCCTCTCGCTCGCAGTTGGTTTGTATGGTCTACCTGCAGGATGCCATTCTTCTTTACAACACCGAACAGAACCAGAATACCGAGAACGGTGAAGATGTTCAGGGTCTGATGGAATATCAGGATTGCCAGCAGTGCGAATGGCACCGTTAGCGGCAGCGCGATCAGGATCGTGATGGGATGCACCCACGACTCGAACTGTGCTGCAAGGATCAGGTACATGAAGATGATCGCGAGAACAAATGCGGTTAAGAAGGCCATAAACGCCTTCACGAGTTCTCGTGAAGTTCCGGCCGGGCCGAACTTGTAATCGGCGGGCATGTGCTGGTTTTCGATGATCTGTGCGAGCGCCGATGCTACGGCCTGTTGTGAGGCAGTGGGCAGCAGATTACAGGTGATGTTTACGTTTCGACGACGATCCTGTCGTGTGATTTGCGATGGACCTTCACCCGGGCTCATTTTGGTGACGTCCTCGAGCTTGATGACGGCGCCGGGCGTGGTGCTCGGCACGTTCATCTGTCGTATAACGCTCCAATCGTTACGATAATCGAGGGGAGCGCGAACATGAACTTCGTACTGTTCACCCTTCTCGAAGTAGTCGGTAACTTTCAGGCCCCCAACCATTAGCTGAGCTGTCTGGGCAATGCTGGCAACATTTACGCCAAGGTCTGCGGCCCTGTCTCGATCTATTTTCATATCGAGCTCTGGCTTGCCAACGATCAACGACGAGTCTGCATCCACGACGCCGGGCACCTTCGCAAACTCCTTCAGGATCGCCTGGGAGTACTTTGATAACTGTTGAAGGTCGGGGCCGGAAACGAAGTAGGAGACATCGGCTGGCGTATCGCCAGTAGAGATCGCGGAGACAGGCGCAACGTTTACACGCAATCTGCCAAATTCTGGCAGAACCCTAGTTCGCGTCATCTGCATAACGTCGGACTGGCTTGCGCCATTCAGACGCTGTTCAACGTCGACCATTTTTACAAAGATCGTCGCAAGGTTCTCGGTCTGCTGGGCATTATCGCCGATTGTGACTACCGTGTAATTAACACCAGGCAGTGTTTTTACCTTTGCAGCGATACGGTCGGCCTGGCTCTGTGTTGAGACCAGACTGGTGCCTTCTGGAGCCCGAACGATAATCTGGAACTGCGACTGATCGTCGTTCGGAATGAAGTTCTTACCAACCGATTTACCCAGGATTCCGATACTGTATAACGCGCCCAGGCACAATAGTACGATCACCCATCGGTGGCGCATGGACCATTTAAGGAGCCACGTGTACACAATATCGATCGGTCTAAATATCCCGGATTCTTTGGAAGATCCATGCGAATGCTCTTCTGCATGGCTGGTCGATGTTACATGCGGCAGCCCGACTGGTTCGCTATCGGTAGCATCGTCCGCTTCGTTAAAATCTGTCGCATCCGTCTTCTTCGGCTTAATCCAGCGTGATGACATCATTGGAGTAAGAGTGAACGAGATGATGAGCGATATAAAGATAGCAAAAGCCATCGTAATACCGAAGGAGTTCATGAAGCGTCCAACAATGCCCTGCATGAACGCCACAGGAAGGAACACCGCGATCAGTGAGAAGGTTGTGGCCATAACGGCCATTCCAATTTCACGCGTACCTTCGATAGCAGCCTGAAAAGGCTGCATTCCCTTCTCTTCGATAAACCGATAGATATTTTCGAGAACAACGATGGCGTCATCGATAACGATACCGACGGACAGTGTTAGCGCAAGCAGCGTGAGCATGTTCAGCGTGAAGTTCATAAAGTACATCAGCGCAAACGTGGACACAATGGATGCGGGTATCGCGATAGCTGAAATGATCGTGGTGCGGATATTCCAGAGGAAGAGCAAAACGACGACGGCAGCGAGGATGCTTCCAAGAATCAGGTGCTCTTTGACCGCATTTGTTGAGGCCCGAATGAAGATCGACTGATCTCTCGTCACCCGCAAGGTGTACCCTGATGGCAGGGTTTTCTGGATCAGGTTTAGTTTAGCAAGAACGCCATCAACGGTAGTTACTGTATTCAGGCCAGATTGCTTTCGGATGGATAACAGGACGGTCGGCGCCCCATCAAGATCGGCAACGGTACGAGCCTCTTGTACCCCATCTTCAACGCTGCCAACGTCCGAAATCCGAATCGGAGTGACGTCTCGCTTGCCAACCACGATCTTCTCGAAATCTGCAGGCGTTAGCACACGTCCCTGAGTGCGCAATGTCAACTTGCGCGTATGCTGATCTACGTCGCCACCTGGCACCTGGATGTTTTGCGACGCGAGAGCATTTTGAATATCAACGGCCGTAAGGTTATACGACTGCATTTTGACGGGATCAAGGTCGATGTTGATCTGTCGCTTGTTGCCACCAAGCACCGTCACCTGCCCCACACCGGCCGTGTTTTCAAGCTGGCGGCGCAGCACTTTATCCGCATACTCGGTTATATCGCGGCTGTTGCCATGGGCAGTTAGGGCAATTTGCAGAATCGGCGCTGAGTCTGGATCGATCTTATCAACGATGGGAGACTTAATATCGGTTGGAAGCTGATTGAGAACTCCGTTTACCTTCGCTCGAACCTCTTGAACAGCTACATCGATATCTTTTTCGAGCACGAAGGTGACGACGACAATTCCATAGCCCTCGTAGGAGGTGGAGTTAAGCTGGTCAATACCGCTAATCGTGTTAACGGCCTCTTCCACTTTGTCCACAACATCGGTTTCGATCTCCTCCGGGCTGGCTCCGTCTTCCTGAATTTGAACGGTGACAACCGGAAAGTCGACCTTAGGAAATAGGTCGACACCAAGCTTGGTATAACCGAAGAACCCGATAACAACAAGAGAGAGAACAATCACTGTGGCAAACACAGGCCGTCTCACACAGACTTCAGCAAGCCACTGCATATTGGCAGCTTCCTTCCCGTTTCAACACACTATTTAGAACATTACCGCGGGGAATCGAACGGAGAGCGAAGCCAATTCGAGACACCGATAAGTATACCTGCCGTCCACCTAAGGCCGAGTAGGAGACCCTTTGCGCTATGCGCAGGCGCTCCTGCCACACATGTTCGACAGGATTTGTGATAGCATAATCTGGCTGGCGCACTACCGCTCACACTGTTGCGCCAGGGGCATTCCAATGCCGTGGAGAAACGATGATAATACTTGGCATCGATCCTGGAACGGCGACCACCGGATTCGGGGTGATTGAAAAAAGCGGCAGCGGGATTAAGTACATTCGCTGCGGCGTAATTTTGACGTCGAAAGACCTGCCTATGCCGCAGCGCCTACACTCTATCTACGAACAACTAACCGCTCTGGTTGACGAATACAGGCCAGATGCGATTGCAACCGAGCAGCTATTTTTCAGTAATAACGTAACAACGGCGCTGCAAGTGGGCAGAACGGTGGGAATTGTCCTGCTAACGGCTGCACAACACAACATACCGTGGACCGAATACAGACCCGCTGAAGTGAAGATGGCAGTGGTGGGTTATGGGGCGGCGGAAAAAAAGCAGGTTCAGTTTATGGTGCAGAAGCTGCTGGTGATGGACCACCTACCCAAGCCAGATGATGCGGCAGATGCGCTTGCAATCGCGATATGCCATGCACACTCATCTACTCTTCCGCAATCGGCCAGACGCTAGCCTGCATGATTCTCGCATGGTAGTTGCGCCGCTTGCTGCGCTTGGTAGTTGTGATGTGTGTTAAGAATCCAGGTTAGGGTCCACGCAAATAAGTGGCGATAACCAAAGAGGTTATCGCCACCATATGAGGCAGATATGAGGTCTTCCTGTAAGATCAGGACTTTATAAGGCACCGCCGGAGGATCGGACAGTGCACGCACAGACCTGACCTAGCGGATACAACCTGCGCTGTCTTCAATCATCGAGAACAGCCATTACGGAATTGTAACACGCCGAGATTCGGCTGTCAAGTGTTATTATGATCGTCGCTGCGCCTCCACGCCATACCCACCTCCACTCCTTCGATGGAGCCCGCCTGTCCCCAGGCGGCCAGTGGTCCCCTACGCCTCCGAGCTAAAAATGTATCATATCCTTTCGCGCGCCGCCGCGCCTGCGAGCAAATCGGGCAAGATACATTGGGTTCGGATGGCGGCGAATTTGGCGACCGATAGAACAGGGCCGCTGTCTGCGGTCTGAGACTCGCCTCCGTCGAACGCAATGCACTCCGCCCGAAGGGCGATTGTGCGCAGACGGGGCGTTTACGGCCCGGAATCGAACACGCAAACTCAACCCAAATCTCCTCTGGTCTCCAGCCATGCGCGCCGCAAGATC
>CAIXIX010000070.1 GCA_903919615.1 uncultured Chthonomonas sp. | reverse complement strand
TGGATGCCTTGAAACTGTTGCTGGTGATTCCGCGCTTGCCTATGCAGTATCGCTCAAACTGGGACGCCGCGTATCTATTCACGAAGCGGTGAAGCTAATTCGATCGGGCGAGATCGATGCAAAGTCCGAACTGGATCAAACGGCGAGGTACCTGGCCGTTGCGCTCGCAGCAGTCATCAACATGATGAATCCATCCGCTCTGTTTGTACACGGTGAACTCTTTTCGGCAGATCCATCGCTGTTCTTGAGATTGCTTGAAGAGACGGAGCGCCGAGCCTTGAAACCTTCATATCAAGAGTGCACAATCGTGCAAGCACGTGGCAGCAAGCGACAGGGCGCCGTCGCAGCAATGATCGAATATCTCACCAGCGCCGTGGCTCCGGCGCTGATGGATAATGGTTATCCAAGAAGTGCTGAATATCGTGATCAGCTGTTGGCTGTTGGGGTATTAACTGTATGACTCGATTTAACCAAATCACTGTAGGCAATTCGTTTCGCCTTGCTATGTGCCTTGCCGCAATCGCGCAGACGTCTGTGTCGATGGCTCAAGCCCCGCCTACACGAAAGTTGCCGGGAAGCAATCCTCCTGTTGACCCCATTCAGTTTTATGTTAAACAGGCAAAACCTCTTCTACAGACTGCCTGCTTTAGCTGCCATTCAGGTGGAAATATTAGCGGTGGCCTGAACCTCGCCTCCCATGATGCGATCGTTAAGGGCGGCGTAAGTGGCCCAGCGGTGGACGGTAAGTCGCCAGAGCTGAGTCTGATCGTGCAGGCGATCAACTATAAGGGCCGCCAGATGCCGCCTTCTGGAAAGCTGAGTGCAGCCCAGATTGATGTGCTAACTCGATGGGTACTACTTGGCGCACCAACATCAGCTTCTCAAAAAACGGAAGCGCCTGCTCGGACCGTTGCGCCGCCTGTCAATGCAGAAACCATGAAATTCTGGTCGTTTCGACCATTGAAGCGCCCCACCGTTCCTGCAGCCGATCCTGTTGCACGGCGGTTCGTCTCTAACCCTATCGATGCATTTATCCTGGCTGGTCTGAAGAAAAAGCACCTCTCGCCATCAGAGCGTGCGTCTAAGACTGCTCTGCTCCGGCGGGCAACCTATGACCTAACGGGTCTGCCGCCCACGCCTGCCGAAGTCAAAGCGTTTCTCTCAGATAAAGGCCCCAATGCCTACGCAAAAGTAGTTGATCGCCTGTTGAGTTCTCCGCACTACGGTGAACGATGGGCGCGCCACTGGATGGATCTCGTACGATACGCGGAGAGCAACAGTTTTGAGCGCGATAATCCAAAGCCCTTTGCATGGCGCTATCGAGACTATTTAATCCGCTCGTTTAATCAGGATAAACCTTACGACCGCTTCGTGAAAGAACAGCTTGCTGGTGACGAACTCGCGAATGCCAACGACGAAACCCTGATTGCTACTGGCTACTATCGGATGGGGGCCTGGGATGATGAGCCTGCCGATCCTGAACAGGCTCGTTACGATGAACTGGACGACATTGTTGCTACTACCGGTCAGGTTTTCCTGGGACTAACAGTAAACTGTGCTCGCTGCCACGATCATAAAATAGATCCTATCCCACAGAAGGACTACTATAGTCTTCTCAGCTTCTTCCAGGGCACCACCCGTTACGGCGGAGGAGGCGGCTCCGTCGAGCAGAACTCATTACGGCCGATCGGGCCCGAATCCGAAAAAAGGCGATTTGAACGTGAGGATGCAGAGTACCGTTTAAAACTAAAACAGACAAGTGACCGCCTTACCCAGTTAGAAGCGGTTGTAAAGAAGGACCTCACTCCCGTCGAGGTCGAAGAGTTTCGCAATCCGAATGCGAGGTTGCAAATCCTGAAAAAGCGCGTACGGACGCTTCTGTCGGAAGCCGAATACGCCGAGGCGGAAGCGCTGAGCAAACAGAAGAAGGCGCTCGAAGATTCACCACCCAAAGGGTTGGAACAGGCGCTTTGTGTAACCGAGACTGGCAAGGTCGCGCCAGGAACTTTTGTTCTGATACGAGGTAATCCGCACGTACCTGGCGATACCGTGCAGCCGGCGTTCCTATCTATTCTCGCACCGCCTGCACCTGTTATCCGAGACGCACCCTCTGGAATTGCCACATCTGGAAGACGACTTGCTCTAGCAAATTGGATCGCGAGCCCGGATAACAAACTAACCGCACGTGTGATTGCCAACCGAATATGGCAATACCATTTTGGCCGAGGTATCGTGCGTTCGACCAGTAACTTCGGATTCCTCGGCACTCCGCCTACGCATCCGGAACTGTTGGACTGGCTTGCGACAGAGGTAATCCGGAACGGCTGGAAGCTCAAACCGATTCACAGATTAATCATGCTGTCCAGCGCCTATCAGATGGCTTCTACGGCAAATGCGCGGGCACTTAAGGTGGATCCGGAAAACGATCTGTTCTGGCGTTTTGATATGCGCAGATTGGATGCCGAAGAGATCCGAGATTCTCTCCTGGCAGTCAATCGCACACTCAACCTCGACATGGGCGGACCGCCGGTCTATCCAGATCTGCCTGCGGAGGTGTTGGCTGGAGAATCGCGTCCCGGCGCAAACTGGGAAAAATCGACGCCAGAACAACAGGCACGCAGAAGCGTTTACATTCACATCAAAAGGTCCGTAGCAATTCCGATTCTCGCCTCGTTTGATGCAGCCGACACCGACTTCACATGTCCAGTCAGGTTCGTGACGACCCAGCCAACACAGGCGCTAGGCATGCTCAACAGCGAATTCACAAACACTCAGGCGAAGATCTTCGCCGATAATATTCTAAAGAGTGCGGGTAGTCATCCCGTCGACCAGGTACGAACCGTCCTGGAGCGCTGCTTACAGCGGCCCGTTTCTGCAAGAGAGCTCGATCGAGGCGTCAAGTTCATCTCATCAGCGATGACAAAACAGAAACTGATCGAGGCTGAGGCGCTGCGGTACTTCTGTGTCGTCGCACTTAATTTGAATGAGTTCGTCTATCTCGATTAGTGCGGTCTGTATTGGTCTCACCGGGCAGAAGCTCGAAAGGATTGAGTAATGAGCGTTCCATGTGGAAGAACCAGGCGGGAGTTTATATGGCAGGCCGGCGGCGGGTTTACCTCCGTTGCGCTAGCGGCGATGCTGGCAGAAGATGGCTTTATAGACTCACAGGCCTATGCTGCAGATGGCGTAACAAAATTTGACAACCCACTGTCGCCGAAAAAACCACACTTTCCTGCTAAAGCCAAGAGTGTTATCTTCCTATACATGTATGGCGGGCCGAGCCATATAGATACCTTCGACTATAAGCCTGGCATGAAGGGGATGGACGGCAAAACAATAAAGGTCACGACATTCGGCCGGGGCGGACATAAGAACGAGGGACGAATTGTAGAGCCGAAATGGAATTTCAAACAGTATGGCCAGTCTGGCGCGTGGGTATCCGATCTGTTCCCGCACCTTACCACTGTGATAGATGATATCGCGTTCATCAAATCGATGACGGCGGATTCTCCTATTCATGGTTCTGCTATGCTGCAGATGAATACGGGCAAGATCCTAAGTGGCTCGCCATGCATCGGGTCCTGGGTTAACTATGGTCTTGGTACGGTAAATCAAAACCTGCCCGGTTTTGTAGTAATGCTCGATCCACGTGGAGGACCGATTAGCGGGGCCAAAAACTGGAGCAGCGGATATATGCCCGCTTCATACCAGGCTACGGTGGTTAACTCTGGCGCAACTCCCATTATGAATCTCAAGCGGCCGGAGAGCGAAAGCGATGCCATGCAAAGGCAGATGCTCGATACGATTCGCGAATACGATTCTGAGCATGAGGCCATGCGTGGAGACAACTCTAACCTGGCTGCGAGAATAGCGAGTTACGAGTTAGCCTACCGGATGCAATCTTCGGCGCCAGAAGCAACAGACGTACATAGCGAGCCAGAGCACATAAAAGAGATGTATGGCCTTAACAGCAAGAAGACCGAAGTGTTTGGAAGCCAGTGCTTGATGGCTCGACGGCTCGTGGAACGTGGCGTGCGCTTTATTCAGATATATTCTGGTGGCAATCACACAGAGACCACTTGGGATGCTCATAACGACATCATGGAAAACCATACGCTGCATGCTGGTGAAACCGATCTGCCAATCGCAGGCTTGATCAAAGATCTGAAACAGCGCGGAATGCTGGATAGCACCCTGATCGTTTGGGGGGGCGAGTTCGGAAGGCAGCCAGTGGCCGAGTATGCCGTGGGAACCGGGCGAGACCACAACTGCTTCGGCTTCACCATGTGGATGGCGGGAGGCGGAGTTCGCGGTGGGTTCAGTGTCGGCGAGACGGATGAACTCGGTAGCAGAGCGATCCAGGACCCCTTTAAAGTGAAGCATCTCCATGCTACCGTTTTGAACCAGATGGGTATCGATCCCAATCGCCTTAGCTATTTCTATGGTGGTCTGAACCAAAAACTCGTAGGCGTAGAACACACAGAGCCGATCCACCAGATTATCTAGCCCGTTCACATTCGTATCTTACAGTTACTATGCTCTCTGAGAGGACTATTCATTGAAACCAACCCTCACCATCGCTGGTGTTACAGCGGCAATGTTTGCTGTCATTGGCCCATCAATTGCTCAACAGGTCGATAAGCCTGTGACGCACCGCGTTCTTGCACAAGACCGCGGACATGTGGTAATCCTGGATGCCAACGGTAAGGTTGAATGGGAAACTCCATGCGGATTCACCTGTCACGATCTCCACATGCTGCCGAATGGCAACGTTCTGTTCCATACCGATAACAGAACCATCATAGAGATGAACTCGGCGAAGCAGATTGTTTGGAAGCATACGTCGGTACCTAAGGACGGATATAGCGGAGATGTCCAGATCCACGCGTTTCAGCGGTTGCCCAACGGGGATACCATGGTTTCGGAGAGCGGAAACCAGCGCATTATCGAGGTAGATAAGGACGACAAGATCGTGTTTTCGATGCCGCTCACGGTGGATCACCCTAATCCGCATCGGGATACACGCCTGGTGCGTGAGCTCAGGAATGGTCACATTCTGGCTTGCCATGAGGGCGACGGCGTCGTGCGCGAATATGATCGTACGGGCAAAGTTGTTTGGAGCTACACTCTGGATCTCGACGATCATCCTGCAACGGATGGCCACGACGGACACGGCATCAACGTGTTCGACGCTGTTCGTCTGCCCAGCGGGAACACACTGATGGCTTGCGGCAATGGTAACAGGGTGATCGAAGTGACGCCAAAGGGCGAAGTCGTCTGGAAGCTTGGCTACAAGGATCTGCCGGGCATCCAGTTCTTCTGGGTTACCACGCTTGAAGTTCTGCCGAATGGCCATATCGTTATCGGGAATACGCACGCTGGCGAGACAAATCCACAGCTAATCGAAGTGACGCGAGATAAGCAGGTCGTGTGGTCCCTTAAGAACTGGGAAGCGCTCGGCAACGATACCGCAGCAGCGCAGATCCTTGATGTAAAGGGAAAAGTAATCAGGTAACATCACACCAAATTTACCTGGAGGCATTGAATAGCAGCGCCCCCTGGCTTATTGCCGTGGGGCGCTTCGTTTTTGAATTGGACAACGATGGAGATGGATAGATAATAATGACTTCAACAGATTCGACCTGGAAACCGGCGCCAGCGCCACTGACGACGCGATGGGCTGCCGATGTATCTCCAGCACAACCGAGGCCGGAATACCCCCGCCCACTATTGGTTCGCAAAGAATGGTTGAGCCTCAACGGAATCTGGCAGTTTGCATTTGATGACGGTGGTGCTGGCCAAGCGCTAGGCTGGCAGAGCGAAACCGACCTTAATGAGCAGATCCTTGTGCCGTTTACGTTTGAAGCTGCTCTCTCTGGCATAGGCAAGGGCGAAGAGATACATGAGCATGTTTGGTATCGGAAACTGTTTTCAATCCCGGCAGACTGGCGAGAAGCCGGCAAGCGCATAAAGCTGAATTTCGGCGCGGTGGACTGGCAGGCGACAGTCTATGTCAATGGAGTGAGTGCGGGGAGCCATATCGGCGGTTACGCTCCCTTTTCTCTTGACATTACAGATGCACTGGTTCCTGGTGATGAACAGGAAGTTGTGGTCTCGGTGTACGATCCGGCCGATCCAAAAACAACAGGATTTCAGCCTCGTGGTAAGCAGTTGGGAACCGAAGGGATCTGGTACACGCGCACGACCGGAATCTGGCAATCCGTCTGGATCGAACCAGTGAGCACAACTTCAGTCGCCTCATTCCGAACAGAATCTGACCTCGAGAACTCTACGCTGTGTGTATTGGTGAAACTAACCGACGAGAGTACAGTTACGGCACAGGTCAAAGTATTTCGAAACGGCGCACAGCTTGCTTCAGAGTCTGCAGACATTACGGCCAGCGGTGTGGTGATCATCAGTGTTCCTGATCCAGAGCACTGGAGCCCCGATAGTCCAGCGCTATACGATATCGATGTCACAATCGTGCGCGATGGTATTGAGCTCGACAGTTTTACCTCCTATTCGGCATTTCGTTCCTACTGCATCGAAAACGCTCGCCTTGTGCTAAATGGCGAACCGTTCTTTGTACGTGGCGTCTTAGATCAGGGCTACTGGCCCGACGGGATTCTGACGCCGCCGACAGATGATGCGATTCGATACGATGTGGAGATGACGAAGAAGCTCGGATTCAATGTCGCACGCAAACACGTGAAAATCGAAGATCCCCGGTGGTACTACTGGTGCGATGTGCTTGGTATAGCAGTATGGCAGGATATGCCATCTCCGCATAATCTTAACTCGTCCGAGGCGAAAGCAAACTTTACTGCGGAGTGGCAAGAAGTGATGGACACCCTTCGAGGATATCCCTGTATTCTTCACTGGATTCCCTTCAACGAAAATTGGGGTAATCCGGAGGAGTTCCAGGATGAGATCGTGCTGCTGACGCGCTCATTGGATTCAGTTCGACCGATAACCGACGCCTCGGGATGGACCCAAAGGTCGCTCACCGATGTCGATGATGTGCATGACTACGGTAACGAACTGCTGCGTCACGGTGTCGAAGTGCCCCTAAAGCCAAAAGTCGTTGGAGAATTTGGCGGAATCGCGTTGCCAATTCTGGGGCACACCTGGGCAGGCGGCTGGGGCTACCAGACAGCTAAGGATGCAGATAGTTTGCTGACTGGAATTTGCTTTCAAACGACCCAGTTGTTTGAGGCTGCAAACCTCTCAGGCTTTGTCTACACGCAGCTTACGGATGTCGAGCTGGAGTTGAACGGACTGCTGACGTACGATAGAGAGCCAAAAGCCGATCCCAGTCTGTTTGCAGATTGTTTTACTGGCAGGAGAAGAGCCATTGCCGACGCAAACCTGCCGTAAGCCTCACCTCTGAAGTCTGCAGGGGAAGCTGAGCGCATTGCCCATTCTTCGGCCACTCGCGCCACCTTCCCCGCGTTCTATATGTGTTACGGCGATGGCGCAGCCTGTCATCTCTTCGCCTCGCCATTTCAGGTCTAGATGCAGGCGATGTGGCCGGCGATTGACGTCTTCGACGTCCAGATCACCCACGAAAATGCCAACGAAGTTACCGTCGCGGAATTTGGGTTCATTCACGAGCGCAGTGAGCTGATTATCCAGCTTTACATGCACGTCGCCATACGGTTTAACTGTGATTGTGAGCGGAAGTTCTCGATCGTAGACCTGTACGGTTCCGATCCATTCACCGATAATTTCTTCGACAGGCTCCCATTTGTAAGGTGGCTTTGCGGCTTCCTCCTCTTTTCGTCGCTCGCGGGCTTCACTTCGCCGTTTTCCAACGTCCGGCAGCAGGTACGCCAGCATTTCTTCTGCAACACGATGTGGCAGATTGCAGCCGAAATTCGCAAGAGCTGTCACAGACACATGCTGTTCTGGAGCAATAAGAAGAGCGGTGCTAACACCACCCATGCCTCCGCTGTGGCTGATTACCTGCACGCCGTCCGTGTCGACCTCACATCTCCATCCGACACCGAACAGGTACGGTTCATCCGGACCATTGACAGGCGTTCGCATTGCGACCAGAGTCTCGGGCTTTAATATCTGACGCATGTCGCTCATGAGACAACCTGCGTGCAGCAGTCCAAACCTTACCAGGTCGTGTGCGCTGGCGTAGATAGCGGATCCGCCGGGATGGTCGAAGTCGTAAAAGGGGTAGGGCACTCCATCTGCCCCATATCTAACCGCCTGGTTCGCCTCGAGCTGTGGGGTCAAGTCCACCGAGGATTGAAACATTCCGAGGGGCTGGAACACCTCTTCACGCATGAAATCGCGATAGCTCTTCTCGCTTAGCCGAACTATCAGATAGTCGAGAATTCCAAATCCCAGGTTCGAGTATTGTACACGCTCGCCGGGAGCGCGAACCAGATTTCCATATCGCCGAATCGTCTCATCCATGCTTGGGCGGGAATAGGGTTCATCGGCATAGAAGAACTGATAGTGCAGTGGCAAACCGGAGGTGTGGTTTGCGATACTTCTTATCGTCGCCTTATCCGCATCACCGAATACCGCCTTTATCTTTGCGCTGCCGAGATAATTGTTTATGGGCGCATCGAGATCCAGCAGCCCGCGTTCGGCAAGAATCATTAGCCCTGTCGTCGTGATCGGCTTGCTAATAGAGGCGAGAGAGTAGGGTGTGTGAACCGTAGCAGGAACCCTGAGTTCGCGGTTCGACCAGCCAAAGGCCTTTTCCCAAGTGATCTCGCCATCCCTTGCCGCAGCCACGGCCAGAGAAGGAATTGACTTCTCGGTCATTTCGCGCTGAATTGATTCTCCAATTATCTCGTACTCTGGATATGCCATCCGTGTATCCTCTCATTGCTTACTTACTGTGAATTTTCCCGTTTTCTGTGTGCGAATCCTTGTCACGGACTGGCCGAACTGAACGCGCAGAAAATGCAAGAGGCTAGAGGATGCTCCCAGAAATCTGTGCGACGCTCGCATTTGCATAAAAAGGTACGATCAATCGGAAATAGAATAAGAAAAATGGCCGTTTGGTTACGATGTCGTCACGGAAGTGGTGTCACAATCATGCATCGGGCTAATCGGTTAGTACCTATCAGATTATTATGCGGCGAAGCCCCTGGCTAAGGACGGAATGGTGATGGAACAAAAGAGAGCACATCCGGCGCATCATAATCTCTGGTTCAGGCGTTTTGGTTCAGCAGCAGATGCAGTAGCTTTGAGTTTTGTCGCACTTAGCATGTTACTATTTTGCCTGTTTGTGTTCCTAATTGGTTATGTCTGGATTAAGACCCATGGAGCCAGCTTCATGCAGACATCAAGGGTTGCCCATGAGACCCTACTGATCGATGGCAAACTGGCAGCCGTCGACATCTCGAATGTCTCCAACGTTAAGGAGCTCTTTCCGCTTGTGACAGCGTTTGTCTTCTTTCTGGGCTTCGCTGGCACTGTGTTTCAGTTGCGACAGGCTCAGGTTCAGGCAATGAGGTCGCAGCATCAGCGCGATCGCGAGGATCAGTGGCGAAAGACGGAATTCATCAGCACCCAGATCCGATTGTTCACACAGGATCGCTCCGTGATCAACGCAAAACGGATTCTAGAGGCATTTGATGCAGGCTACAATGCACGGTTAGATCTCGATGTAGTATCGCCTGAGGATCTGGATACAACGAGATCAGGATTGGTAACTCGCGTGCACGTGGAAATGTCCCGGCAGAATCTTCTCGATGGTCTCACTCCCGACGAGGGCACAAGCAAATACATACCATTTCGACATATAGACACTGGCGAAATCAATGATTTAAAACATGCACACACTCCGCGTGAGAACATGATTGCGTATGAAATGGATACATTCCTGAGCTACTTTGTCCATTTTCACAAGTTTGTTCGGGACGGTATCGTTTCGCATGATGATCTTCAACAGTATCTCTACTACTGGCTGAATTTAATACCGTTTGAACCAATCTCAAACGAATGGGGAACGTTAAATCCCCCTCTAAGACTGCGTAAAATGTTTCAGGAGTACTTAAAGGCATATTACAATGGCACTGCTGTAGATCGGACACTGGGAGTTTGCTACCTACTATGTAAGATTGAAGGCATCCCCTACGCCAGTTCTGCATTCTGCGAGCCGGAGGAGGAGCGTCGTGTCGGTAATTCAAATCGACGATAGTTTACTACTAAGACGCCTAGAGTTGAGTGATATTTCAGCCTTGCAGCATGTCATTAGTGGTGCATTCAATTCTATGGACCTCGGCGAAGAAGTAGCCAGGCGCCTATCCCTTTACTGCAGTTCCGGTCAGAGTCAAACACGCCTTACCGACCAGCAAGATCAACAAATACCCTGCGAGTACTGGGTGTTGGAAGGCACGTGCGAGCACGATTGTATTGGCGTTTGCGGGTTATATCGTGCCAACTGGTGGTGGGAAGGCTGTCTCTGGCTCGGTTGGCTCGCAGTGGATCCATCAAAACAGGGGCACGGGTACGGAACATCCATGCTGAATGCGCTTATAACGATAGCCCGCTCTCGCGGCGCCTCGGTGTTGAAAGTGGAAACGTCAGCTGATGGTCCTGCGACACGGTTCTACTTAAAAATGGGATTCTCGGTAGAAGGAAGGTTAGCCCAGCTCTATTCGGCCAATACAGACGGCGTTGTAATGTCGAGAAAAATCTAGGGTGATTAGCGATTTACACTACACATGCAAATTAGCACTTGGCCCTAACATGCGATCTATGTATTATCGGTTAGTTCTTCAAACGCGTCTTACGAAATGGAGGCAAATTGATCAATGGCAGATGTATTTATCAGTTACCGAAGAGATCTAGGACAAGACATTGCGTGGAACGTATTTCACTTCCTCCAAAATGAGGGCTACACGGTGTTTATGGATAGAGACGCCTTAAGAGCCGGCGCAAATTTTCCAGACGCTCTGCGTCGAGGCATCAATACTGCAACAGATGTCATTGTTCTTGTAACGACCAATTGTCTTACTAACAGGGCGCTTTCAAGTGCACAGGTTGACTATTTCCTTGAGGAAATCCGTGAGGCTATCCGTACAGGTAAGAACGTAATTCCTTTTTTTATCGGCGAGAAGCCTGAAATTCCAGAAGGTACAGATGAATACATCCAGAGCTTTCTTCTGCTTCATGGCGTGGACTACAATTCCGCGGATGGGCCTAAGTCACTTGGTCCTGAGAAGGTGCTGCTAAGCAAGCCGACATTTGTCAAACGGCTGGGATCTTCGTTTGTTCCTCAACTGCCTCCGCTAAAAGCCGTCGTTGGGCGCGAATGGCTCGACACCTGGCTCGATGGTCAGCTGGAGAATCGCGACAGCGGCATTATAGTAATCACAGCACCGCCAGGATTCGGCAAGACTACCTATTTCAGGCATTGCATTGAGCGCGAACAGCGGGATGGAAAGAGCGTTTCTTACTGGTTTACAAGCAAGCAAGATACACCATCAACGATTTTTTATTCAATTGCCTGCCAGCTTGCGGTAAGCCACAACGTTGATCTGAGAATAATATCCGATTCTGAGATTACGCCGGAACGTGCTGTCCATGAGTTGAGAGCAACGTTAAGACATATTGTTGCGGCAAATGATCGAGAAGACAGACCTAATGACCGCACCGTGGTCTATATCGATTCCGTTGATGAGTCAATAGGTGACGCTGATGAGCCACATTCGATGGGCCGAATACTTAATGGCCTCGTACTTCCAGGAGTGATTTTCGTAATATCTGCTAGATCCGATGCTCACGTGTTGACACACCTCCCACCAGGCGATGCCGTTAGTTCTCTTGACATCGCCACAGATGCTCACGAAAGCAACGCGATGGCGCTCCTAGCATACTCTGAGCAACTAAATCGTACTAAGAACCTTGGGCTCGAACCGGGTTTCCTTCGAGTGGTGTCTGAGCGATCAGATGGCTGCTTTATGATGCTGGAGCATCTTTTAACGCACTCGGATGCTGAGGATCTGCGTGCCTGGGTCTCTGGCCCGGACACTATTCCAAACGGATTCACGCACTATGCCAGCCTTTTGTATCAGCGCTTCAGCGAAACAGCCTCGCGCAATCACGGCCGCGGTGTGGTTCTGGCGATTGCATCCCTAATCGCTTCAAGCCACCGACCAATTTCTGAGAGTGAATTGACAACTCTACTACGTAGCCTCTCAACCGAGACACGACTCGAGCCATTTTCATCCGCAGCTTACTCTGATCTTAAGCAGGTTTCTGTGGATGCCATTGTTGCCGCTCTGCCAGAAGTGTTGAAACAAGAAAAAGGCCTGCTAATTGAGCTTGGTAGAAACGATGACGGTCAACCACGCTTAGGATATTTTCACAAATTCATGGGTGAGTATGTGCTGAAACAGACTAATGGGGCCTGTAATCAGCTCTTTTACGGTCTGCTAGCTAATGGTTGGCGAGCTCAGTTTACAACCCCGATTTACGAAGCCGATAGCGCCGCAGATATCACCGAGTTTATAGAAGATACGGGACAAAAGCTCGTGGAGGATTGGCTTCAAGCTATAGTTCCGGTGAATGGAAACCTGAGTCATGTGGCAATACTAGCTTGGTATCTTTACGGCCACATGTGGTGGGATGAGTTCACGCAAACGTTTGAGCTGTGTTCAAGAATGGTGGATCTTCTCGGTATCGTTAGGTTACGCCTGGCTCACAAAGACAACGAGGAAGCGCTTTCATGTACGCGAGTATACAGAGCCCTGGGTAGATTACGTTCGACGTGGAAATTAGCGCGAAGTGTATGGATACAGCGAAGACCCTCGCAGCGGGCAAGGAGATCCGTTGATGTCGGCTGCTGGGCAGATGCCCTTGGCGCCTACCGCGCGCTAGCGACAACAATTAGTGAGAGATCCAGAAACCGCGCGGCCAATAACTCTGAATTTGCGCTCGAATTATCCGTCATCGATGCCAGCCTGGCAATTATGGGAGCTGAGGCGCTTCACGGGATTGGCAGCTTTGATGCCGCTCGATCGCAGTACGACACCGCAATTACAGCATTCGGGGATTGCGGTGCATACAAATGGGCAGTGCCGTACACCATGATCGATGCGGCCGATTGCGAATATGCATCCGGAATAAAAAGTAGAGCTTTAAACCTTCTAGCCGATGCGATTGAATTGGAAGCGGACCTTCAGGATCCTGAGATTACTTCGCAGGTGTTAAGGCTGTATGCAGATATTCTATGGGATAGTGGAGACAGGCAGTTAGGAGTTGACGCATACATTGCGGCACTTTACCTTGCGCATGTGGTGCCACAGGGCCTGTCTGGTGAAATGGATGCATATTATTACCTGTACATGGATGAGATGAACTGGTCGCTAATGGATCGGCTGCGAGAGCGGTATCATGAGGATAAGTTGGACGGCAAAGAGTTAGCCGAAAGGTGTCTCGATTTCTGGCAACCCTATCTTCAGGAAAATTTCGCCGGTTGGACACGCCCAGGTGTAGCCGAAATCGAACAGCTTCTTTCAATGTCAGAAGCGGAGGCCGGTTTGATCGCCGCAACTCAGAAGGCGGAGGAATGTATACTCATGTCGGAACAATCCGCAGCTAATTGTCCAATCCGCGTGTTACCGGCCGTGCCCGAACTCGGCTCCGAACCTGATTTCGATGCGATGACAGAGGCTATTCAGGAAAGCGCGGCAGCGCTTGAAACATCACTTCGAAAAGTCCTTAAAACTCATCGCACATAAGTTCATTCAATAAGTTGAAGGGAGAAGTACCGATACGTGAGCACTACTTTCAGGGAGATCTCTAGCACAGACGACGTCCTCTGGGAAAGCTGGAAATCGATATATCTGGCCAGCTTCCCAGCGCATGAGAGGATGACAGTTGCATACTTTGAAGGCGTGCTTGCCGCACCTTTAGACGATGGGGCTGGCAGGCACATGCTGGCAATGGTTGACGAAGCTAATCAGTCTGACGTACAGGGAATTCTCTACTTCGAAACCGATCGCGAAGCGAGAATCTCGTTTTTATGGTATCTCGCAATTCGCGACGATCTGAGGAATCAGAGGCTCGGCCCTGCGCTCTATGCGGAGGTGCGAAATCGGGCGGAGTCAGAAGGTCTGGATCTGCTGGTGTTTGAGGTCGAAATTCCCGAGTTGGCAGCTGCACACTCCTACCTTGACGGCGAGATTGCGGCGAGGCGGATACGTTGGTATCAGCGGCAGGGAGCTCTCTTGGTTAAGGGCGTCGAGTATTATCAGGATGTTGATTCTACGGACGAACGCACGCTAATGTACGTGATGGTCGAGTATATCGGAACATCTCCTGGTCCAGACGCCCTCTATCAGCGGCTCGAGACCTATTTTGCAGGATCTATCAGTAAGCTTGGCCCAGTAAGTCTGAACGGATTGGGGGAGTCTGTTTGATACCAGTGACGCTGGAACTTCGTGAAATAGTGGGTCCGTTACAAACGGAATGCTGTTTCTGGTTAAACCTGCTGCAACGGCAGTTTCCGCTGAATGAACAGGTCCTTTGCAGCAGCGTACTACGACAGTGGCAGGCAAAAGCGAATGGCGAAGGCGTACATCATCACTTTTTTACGGCCCATTCTCAACCTGCTGGAGATTCGGTAGGAATGGCTTGGTACGAACACTGCGCTGGCGCCGACGCGGCAGTTCTCTGGTATCTAGCCGTTGCGCCTGGGCTCGAGGGCACTGGATATGGCAGCCAGATGCTCAGACAAGTTCTGGATCTCGCGTTTAGAGAGCGGAATTGCGGTTTTGTTATTTTGGAAGTGGAGTCCGATGCTCACGGTGATATGAACCGTCGATCTCAAATTGAGAAGCGCAACCGCTTTTACATGGTTAGACATGGAGCGCTACAGCTCACGGGTGTAAATTACACTCAGAGAGTTGCCTATCAGGAGCCGATCCCTATGAACCTGCTCCTGTTCGTGAATCCAGTGTTGCCTAGGCCCGAGCCAGAAGACCTGTTTAGCCGGGCGCGTGAGATCTTTGGCGAATCCCTGATATCGGTGAGTGATCCAGGTTTGAGCGCAACACTGCCTTGCCAGGATTAGAACTCCCAGTCTGTTCTTGGCCGGGGAAGTCGTAATATATCTTCGAGACGCTCAAGAAGCGCAGCCGGTGCCTGGATTTCTCCTGAAAGAGCCAGACCCACCGGGGTGACAGCGCCCAGCCATAGCCGTGTGAAGCCACATATGGATGCGCTCAACGTGTCCAGTCCAGCGGTGGCGCCGCGCCTTGCGCTGCACTCGGGCCCAATTGTTACCGTGTACTCTCCAGCGGTTCCTTTCCAACCTTCGATATCATCACTCCAATTTGTAATTGGATCGTCGCAACACAGGTTAAAGCGAAGCGTATCTCCGGGGATTTTGGTGGCGGATAGCGCTTTCTCGATACAGCAGATTCTAAACTGATTGTCTGCCCTTGCTCGGTTGTACTGCTCAAATGGTGAATTCTGCGTTAAGCACCTGCCTCGGCTCGTCTGTAGCAATAAACCCTGCATCTGTACCCCCGGTGGTTCAAACATCTTGACGCGCATCCACTGGTCACCAAAGGTCTTTATTAGCGCTAGGAGTTCTTGAAACTGCACTATCGTTTCATAGTTCATCCAGCAAATCCGTGCCTCTCGTCCCATCCCATCATCCAGGAATATGTAGTGAGACAGATCACCATTAGCCGTTTCGTATCCTAGTCCCCATCGATCATCAGTCCACTCCATGTCGGAACGAGTAATAAACTCTGAAGTTAGGGTACAGGCGCCGTGCAGTTTTAACCTTTTGAGTCGCGCCCGATGTGCTCGCTGCCAATCCTGGGGAGTTAGCCGTACAGGTGGGCGGGCCGCAACCGAAACCTTCAACTGGCTCGGATCGAATGCCAAGTGGTTCTCGTAAGAGCTGCTACCGAATCCAAGTCGGTCGTAGAAACCAGACTCGAAGGCGGTGAGCCCAACAACCGCAACTCCATTCAGCGCTGCCTTCGCTAAGGATGCCGCAGTTAGCCGACTCGCGAGCCCTTGCTTTCGACCGGCTCTCCCAGTAGTGACGCCACCAATAAAACCTGCTGGAAGATCCTGTTGAAGGTGCCGCAATTCGCCGTAAGTTGTGAACACCGCGCATTCTAGTTCGCGTTCGCCGTTTTCAACAAGTGTTGTGCCAGCTTCAAGAAACCGATCCAGCTTCTCTTGCCCTGGTTTTTGTATCCAGCCGATCTCCGTCCATATACGATGTATTGCGTTCCGGTCCCGGTCTGCTTCGTACTCCCTGAAGGCCATTTCAACCCTCCACCGCGATTTGCCATCAATCAGAACATATTACTTGCGACATCAATTCGACATCAGTCCCAGCTTCTCCCTCTATTACAACTGTAACCAAACCGGCCCTATCCTCGCCTAACGCTCAGTTCAACAATGGGAATGAGGGCTTATTATGAAGAAACAGATCTATGGTGCTTCACTGGCATTAGCAGCCTGTGCGGTTATATTTACATCTCGCGGCGCGATCGCCCAGGGTACAGGCATCGGGCAGCCCACTTCGGCTGAATCACTGAAGGTCGATCTGGAGGCTGAAAGCAGCAGCATCTACGATGCCCTGAAGCAGATATTCAAGCAAACAAAACTCAGTTTCACTATCGATGAGTCGCTTAGGAGCCTCAAGGTGACCGCGCACCTCACTCAGGTGCCATTTCGAATTGCATTGGACAAACTGCTCAAATCTACGAGTGTAGCGTTAACGTGCAGTCAGGAGGACGGCGTTTATGTGGTAAAAGTTAGCACCGACCAATCTATCCCTTCGGTCGCTCTTGATACCAATAACATACAGCATTCAGACCATCCAGATAGCAGTCGTTCAACCGTGCGACTTATTCGAGTCTACAATCTCTCCGATCTGGACATCGTGCAGGCATTTGGCGGCACCATCCTTAATCTCGGCTATATTCCCAGTTTGAGCGGCGGTACTTCGCAAAATCAGCGTAGTGGCCAAACCGGTAGCTTCTTTCAAGGCGGTGAAAACTTAACTGGCACTGGCCACGGTAATGTTATCGTCACCTCAGGCTCCAGCTCTGCTGGAGCTAAGCCATAAATTCTGAACTAGGGCGGAGCGGAATATACTATCCCGCTCCGCTTCTGTCGCCTTTTGTCTGTCTTAGTCTAGAACCTCCAGTTCCTGCGACAGCGTCTCGTCCTTGTAAATCTCCCGTTTCCGTACCTCCTCGTCCCAGCACGGGTATAATCAGGCAAATGTACCTATTTAAATTGAGGAGTGCGATAAAATGCCTGTACCATCTGCCGAGTCTGCTCCATCGGCATCGAGCCCTAAGCTGTTAACCCCGCCCGCTCCGCTTCTCGGCTTTAGCAAGGAAGAGTATCAGTCTCGCCGTTCGGCGCTGCGTTCTGCCTGCCCCAATGCAATTATTCTGCTGCGCGGAAGCGCGGAAGATGAGGTCGTAAACCCTGCACGATACCGCCAGAATAGCAACTTTCTGTACTTAACCGGTGTCGAAACTCCAGGTGCATTTCTCGTCCTACTTCCGCCTGATTTGCATGCCTCGATCGGCATTCGTGGCGCAAGTCCAGACGTTCGCGAAATTCTCTTTCTCCCAGCGCGCAATGCTACCGTAGAAACATGGACCGGTCCAAAACTCGGACCTGGCGAAGATACGGAGGCCGCTACTGGCATTCATAAGACTGCTGACGTCAGCTCGATGAACGGAGCGCTACTTTCCTGGCTGCGGCACAATCCGTCGTTATATACCGCTGTGCCATTCGGTGAGAACGCGCGCTTCACCCGCGAGTTTGGCCTTATTCGGAATCTGCAGGATCTGGCTCCAAGCATCAAGATCAAAGATGCCACAAACGCGATTGGCCGTTTGCGCATGGTGAAGTCTCAGACGGAAATTGAAAGAATCGTGCAGGCTATTGAAGTCACGCAGGCAGGTCACCGGGCCGCACGCGAAGTCGTCGAATCTGGGGCTGGCCGCCTTGAGTTTGAAGCTGAAGCCGCTGTTCTTGGAGCTTTCCGCAGCCATGGAGCTGGCCTCGCTTTCGGCTGCATCGTAGGTGGGGGCGCGAATGCCACCGTTCTCCATTATGAGGATAATAACGCAGTTCTAAACGCTGGAGACCTGGTTGTTGTGGACATCGGCGCGAAGTTCGGAGGCTACTGTGGCGATCTCACCAGAACCTATGCTGTCGGGGGCGTAAAAAGCGAACGACAGGCTGAGATCTACAATCTGGTGCTCGAGGCGCTGGAGCGAACTGTATCTGATTTCAAACATGGAGAGACGCTTCAAAACCTCACTGATCGATGTAAGGCATTCTTTAAGAGTTCGCCCCTTCGGTCCCTGGATGCGAGTGGGGTCGAGCAAACCCTGGATGTCTTTATGCCTCATGGATTGAGCCACCACCTTGGTCTCGATGTTCACGACGTTGGCGATAGAGAGATTCCGCTCGCACCAGGCCATGTGATAACGGTTGAGCCGGGCATCTATTTACCATCAGAGAAAATCGGTGTACGCATTGAGGATGACTATTTGGTTACGGTAGATGGGCTTGTTCGGCTTGGCCCAGAGCTGGAACGGTAGCCGTTGTGAATGGCCAAGTGACAATGGCTGAAAGCGGGGTTCGAAGATGAAATCGCGAGAACCTGGTGGCATAACATCGGCAAAGCATGGCAAAGGCAGAAATCCTGCCTGGAGGATAGTCGGCCGGCTCGTTTTTATGATTTCTGTGCTGGTAATTGGTGTGTTCTGGCGTTACCATCGCAGCAATCGCATTGATGTCTTTAACATTCCAACTCACACGGTGCCTGCCGACAATGCCTGGAACTACTATTCACGGGCACTTGCAGCGTCCAAAATGATGAACCATCGGTCACCGTACGACCTTCCGAATGTTGGCGATAATGGTTTCACGCTGCGGCAGTTCAGCGACTGCGCAAAAGATGCAGGGCCGACAATACAGCTATTTCAAGAAGGCATAGGTCATGCCAGTGTCTACCCGGCAGTTCGATCCGTGAAGTCTAATGCTTTTACCGGGTTTAGCGGACTTCGCGAATTGGAGCGGATTAATCTGGGCGTTGCAGGCTATTACGAGTTAACAGGCCAGCCTGGTAAAGCGATGATAACCGATCTTGACGGTATCGAAGCGGGAGTAAAAGCCCCTAAAGGGGGTGGCCTCATGGCGGGTTTAGTGGGGGCAGCCTGTGAGGCGATTGCAGAATCGCGATTAGAGCCGCTTCTGCCGCGGCTATCCGCAGCAGAACTCAAATCAACCGCAGATCGTCTCAATCATATAGCAAGCGACCGTGTGTCCTATGCGGATGTCTTACAGGAAGAAAACTACGTCTGTACCTCGACCGAAATTGAGATATTGCGAGATCCTGCAACGAAGACGATAGGTGGGGTCACAACTAGCCTGATAATGGATGATGACGACAAGCTTACGTCCTGGAAACAAGACGCTCATAAATGGTTCGCTTCAGTACAGTTCCTTCTAGCGGACAAATCGACCATGCTGCGAGCGAACTACGAATGGCGCCAGCAGTATGTTGAGGATGCACACAAGACCTTCCATGGCCCGGTAAAGATAAACCCGCCAGACAACCTGCTTGCTACTCTTTCGGAGGCCGGACTAGAAAAAGGTCGATATCCATTCGCGGCTAGAGACGCAGCCATGGCCGTAATCGCAACCGAGGTCGCACTCTATCGATTCAAGTTGGACAGGAGCCGATTTCCTGACACGCTGAATGAGCTGACGCCGGCCTATATGAGTGTGGTGCCCGTGGATCCTTGCGGAGGGGCTCCACTGCACTACCGGGCCGCGGCAGGAGGCAAAGAGTTTACTCTCTATAGTATTGGGTTAGATTTGAAGGACAATGGCGGCGCCACTGGAAGATCCGCCAGCGACGAGGTTGGGGATATTGTCGCTGGCTCCATCAGTAGAAAGACCCACCTAATCGGTAAGCACTGAGAGTGTTTCGAGAAGCTGGGCCACTCGCAGCGCTGCGCGGCAAGCTGATCCAGTTAAACTATGGTACACGAAACAATTGATCCACAAGAGCGGAACCGGCACGGTAGGTCTCCAAGCTGTTGCCTGGGGACAATTTGCGTTTTTCTTGGGCTTGTGCTCGGAATTGGGTTTATCCTCAACCTTTCGCCACACATTCAGCTCCCGACCTCACAGCACTTAAGTAACAACGCATACGACGAGCTGTCTCGCGCTGCAGACCAAGCGGCCGCGCTCAGGGTAAAGCCGCCACCAACCGATGCTCCCCAGTACCGATTTGCTCTGATTGAATACGGCAGAGAAGCTATGCCTGTCGCACTGGCGGTTGAACAGGCTTTGGAACTGCCGTATATGGCGCCGGGCGTGGAAAAGTATGAAGATATTATCACCAGGCCCGGCGCGGCGCACGTTCACAAACTATCTGAAGCGCTGACTGCATGTGCCGAATATCAGCAAAGATCAGGAAGCGCCCAGCAGGAGTTATCGATCCTGCTGGACGGGCTCGAATTGTGTGTGACTGCCGCGCACGGTGAAACCGTCGATGGAGTTCTACCAATCCTGGCACACGAACTGCAATTTGAGTCAGCCATAGATGCATTGCTTTCCACGATGGATAGTGCTCTGCTGAACCAGTGTGCCCTTAGACTCGAACATATACGTGGGCTGCGATCGAGCCTCTCCGACATGTTGCGGACGGAAGGTTACGCTCAAACAGCTGCATTTCAGGACCTGATGAACAGAACTGGCAAAAAGGGGTTAAACAGCTACGCATCGATAAGGAATCTGATCGCGCAGGATGAGGATAGGCCACTAACATGGGCTCAGCGAACCCGGCTCGCTAGGTACCTGACGACAAAAAAGTCGAGTATCCTGAGTGAGAACCTATGGTATTTCCTTAAGCTTTCAAAGGAGATGGTGAAGCCGCCTGCCCAGCGTGAGCACGTCGATCAGCCGGTTAACCTTTTAGCTAGTCTTGAAATCGGCATGGCTCCGATTGCCATCCGCAGCCAGCTAAAGTGTGAAGTTCACCTTTCGATCTTAGTTACAAAAACGGCAGTTGAAAGATTCCATCTCGAAAAGAAGCGGTATCCGCGTGACCTAACGGAGTTATGCCCCGGCTACCTGGCCAGGATTCCGTTGGACCCTGCCAGCAAAAACGGAACCGATACCGTTACATATTCCGTGAGCCCTCAAGGCAAATACACTATATCGTGCGCTGGCGATCAATAAGATTGTGATGGGGTACGACAGCAGTTAGTTGTACAAATGATCGGCAGCAGATCTCATCGTAAGGCTATGTTGTTGGCACCACGTTGTACTCATCAAGGTAAAGCTCTTCTGCCCGATCTAGCGCTGCCTGAATGTGCGGACAGATGTTACCTTCTCCGATTGTCTTCTCGAAATGTGTCTGCTCCATGAGCCGTGCAGGCTGTTCTCTCGCACCGCAAAGCAGGAGAGATCGATTGGTTTTCTTCAGCCTGCTAGCAAGATCTTCAAGCGCCTGCAGACCGGTTGAGTCGAGCGCCGTCATATTGCGCAGCCTCAAAATCACGATTGGCGGCAGTTCGCTCATCCTTTCGTAGATATCCGCAATCTTGTCCGTCGCGCCGAAAAGAAACGGCCCGTGGATGCGGAACACGGAGGCATACTCAGGAATAAGTTTGTCCTGTAAGACATGGAGCTTTCCGTCATCGATGTCATCCGATGTCACCTCGGAAACAGTGGTTGTCTGCGTAACCTTCCGAATATACACGAGCGCGGCGAGAATCATGCCGACCTCGACTGCCACGGTTAAATCGGCAAAAACCGTGAGCATGAACGTCACCAGCCATACAGAGATGTCCGCCTTCGTCATCTTCAGTAGGTGTGGGATCTCCTTCCACTCGCCCATGTTATACGCCACGACAAAGAGAATGGCAGCGAGAACCGCGAGCGGAACAAACCTGGCAAGTGGGGCGGCAAAGACAATCACGGCTAGCAGCGTCAGAGCATGGATCATGCCGGCGACCGGGGTTTGCGCTCCGGAACGAATAGAAGTTGCGGTTCGCGCGATAGCGCCTGTTGCGGGTAAGCCGCCAAAAAATGGAGATGCTAGATTGGCCAGCCCCTGCGCGATCAGTTCGACGTTTGGATTATGTTTGTCATTTACCATTCTATCGCCAACGACTGCGGATAGCAGCGATTCGATGGCGCCAAGCATTGCTACGGTGAGCGCGTCCGGAAACAGGGCGCGCGCCATCCCCATGTTGAAATGAACAGGATGAAAGTGCGGCAACCCTTGCGGTACGCCGCCAAATCGAGTTCCGATCGTTTCTACCGGCAATTTAAACACGTAAACCACAACGGTACCAATCACCAGCGCAACGATGTATCCTGGAACCTTCTTCACATACCGCACAGTGAGGATAATTAATGCGAGGGCGCCAACAGACAGAGCGCTTGTTACGATCGACAGCGTATTAAAGTGTTGGATTAGGACTACTGCACGGTCATAGAACTCGCCCGGGACCTTTGCAACTCGGATTCCGAAGAAGTCCTTGATCTGTGTGCTCGCAATTAGCAAAGCGATGCCGTTGGTAAAGCCAATAACGACCGGACGTGGAATAAACTTAACCGCTGTCCCTAGCCCCGTGGCACCTAGCAATACCAGAAGCACGCCTGCCATAAGCGTACAGATGAAAAGCCCGTCCAAGCCGTGCTTAATAATAATGCCAGATACAACCACAACAAAGGCGCCAGTTGGACCGCCAATCTGGACACTGGATCCTCCGAGAGCAGAGATCAGAAAACCGGCGATGATAGCCGTATAAATCCCTGCCTGAGGTGCCACTCCAGACGAGATCGCAAACGCCATCGCGAGCGGCAGCGCCACCAGCCCCACTGTGAGGCCCGCGATGAGATCCGCAATAAACTGCTGAAGCGTGTACGTGCGCAAACACAAAACTGATTTGGGTAACCACGAATCCATGAGGGACGATCTGCCTTAAATCTTCGGCTGCAGCTAAACGCGCCGCGATGCCGTCTCTACATTCTACCTGCTATCAAGCTGGGTCGTCCTGCAGGAGTACTGGCGTCTCCTCTTGCGGAGGAGTTTCAACCGCCACAGGATGCGCCGTCGCAGGACGAGGATCCTTAGGCAGCCAGTGATTTGCAATCAGAGATACACAGGCAAAGAAGACGCCTACCCAAAATGGCACCTGATAGTTCTTATAGTGCAGCCATAACCACGCGCCGCCGACAGGAACGGTTACAGCGGCGATATGGCTCATCGTTACCCCCATGGAGAGGCTCGGCGTGAGCTCTCCCGGGCGCGCGATTCTATTCAGGTAGGTTGTGAAACCGACGCCAAAGCTGAACAGCACATTATCTATCAAGAATAGCGCGTAAAGTGCGTTTACAGTGTGCGTTGTTGCGTATCCCAGGAAAACGACGATCAGCCCAATACTGTAAAACGTCAATGGACCTCGTTCGCCTTTTTTGTCGACGAGCTTGCCGATCGCTGGTGCGGTTATCGTGATTAGAACCGAATTAACAAGCTGCAAAAGCAGCATCTTGTTCAGTGGTACGTGATAAACAAGAATCAGCGCGAACGACGCAAAGATGCTGAAGATCTGCCGTCTGCACCCTTCGAGAAATGTTAGCAGGTAGTAAAGGCCGTACTCTTTTCGAAAGATAATACTGGCGCGTGCTCCAGTCCCAGATGCATGCTGGGAAAGTGACAAACAGATTAGCCCTGAAACGGAGATGCAGCTGCCGCCAATAATGAAGAAAGGCTGATACTGATTGTGCTTAAGTGTAAACGACATAACCCACGCGAATCCCAGTGCACTGAGCGTAGCTCCTGCTCCTACTGCAGACATGCGCCCGAGGTTCTTTCCGCCATGCAAGCCCCGAGAAAGCGTTAGCGTGATGGCCGATTGCATCGTTGCCCACAGATGAAAACCGATAGACCAGAAGACGGTGATAACGATGAGTGGAGGGAACGAGTGAGCGCGGCCCGATAGGGCAATACCGATCCCTGTGATGATAAGTCCGAGGCCGGCGATGCGAGTTTCGGCGAGCGCAACGAGGGTTCCGGCTGTAAGCGCAGCAAGGAGGCCCGGGATCTCGCGATAGGATTCGAGCTGGCCAAGCTGAAGGGCATCTGCATTCAAAACATCCTTGAGGAAGTTCTGGAATACGCCGCCATAAACAGCGAAGCCAAACGAAAAGAGGAAAGTAAGAAGCGTAAATCGAGTCCAGTCGCGCCGAACGGCTGCCTCTTCGTTACTGGAAGCGAAGTGAGTGTCAGAGGTCTGCAAGGTTATCTTTCTAGTATGGGCGCCGCATTTAGTAGATCAAGCAGCGCCCTTTTTATACCATAGCCTTGCGATATCGTCGAACTTGCCAACGGAATGCAATGCCAACCGCCAGCCAATTTGTTAGATCACTTCGAGGCCATCTTTGTCTGGCAGCGTTGGAAATGGCGTATGAGGTTCAGCCTGGTACCAAAACGCTGTGGACGAAATATCATCCTGCAGCGGCAAGTATCGGCCTCCAGACCTCCAGCCAAGCGCCTGGATGGTCACCTTAAGATCCTCTTCAAAGCGAATGGGATCTGGAATATGCCAGCGGTACATTCCGTGCCTCTGCTGAGATCGGTACATTCCGCCATCTCCGGACATAATCACCTGCGGCATTCCGAGATAGGCCGTTGAGAATATACCGTACTGGCCCTGAGGATGTTCAAAATTCCAGGCGCCGCCGAAGTAGTCTTCTGTACCGGTGCCTGCAATAGTCGGATATTCGTCATCGCCATCCAGGTAAAACTTGATCTCGCCTTCACCCCACCATCCTGTGTTGTTTACCTGCCATGCGAGGTAGGTTCCAACATAGTGGCCCTGGCCCTTAACGCCGTCGAGCAGTGTGTGCACTTCCGCATAGGGTAGTGGATTTGAGCGACGAAACTGAGCATGAAAGTATGCGGCATCATCCGGAACATCTGTCAGGGCGTAGGTGACCTGATAGTAGTAGCCCCGGCAGAGATCCTCAGTAAGGTTTTCCAGCGTAATCTTTGCAGACTTCCTAAATGGCATCTCCCAATAGGAGTTGAACCCACCCGCAGGATTAACCGCGATTGGAGCAGAGCTGATATTGCAGCGCTGGCACCAGCCGTTGCAGAAGAAATCGCCCAATGGCGTCTCAATGGAGGGAGTCTCTTCGCCGTCCCAAAATACGCGGAGAATGAGCTTTCGCCACCAGTCCGGAGCCACTGTGTTCCAGATATGCTGGATAGCGCCAGGGCCTTCAATTTCCGCGAGAACCACCGTTTGCCTGGGTTCGATGTGTATCGATGGCGATACTTTCCAGCCCTTGCCCAGATCTCTGGCAGCGTTTGCGCCCGTGCCTTCGGTCGCCATGGCGGCGGCGCCCTTGGCGCCGGTAAAGTTCTCGGCGCTTATGGAGCGGGTTTTGGCTTTGGAAAGTCTGGAGATGTTGTGCAGGCCAACTCCAAGCCCGTTAAATGCTTCGCTCAAGTCGGATGCTCCCAATTCTATTAATTCTGTCTGTCAATTCTGCGAGTCGAGAAGGTCGAGATAGTCGACCTCAGGGCGCGGCACATTGGCCCAATGGTCATCCAGGTCGGTTCCTCGGCACACAATACTGTTCTGGTTCCAGTTGGGGTCCAGCGATCTCACTTCCGTTGAAGCGTATCTTACCGTCAGACCCGCCCTTCTCCGCGGCGAACTATTCTGAGCCGAACCATGGATCAGCATGTCCGCGTGAAGTGATATCTCTCCTGCGTTAAGGTCTATCGGCACAGGATCGCCGAATCTCTCGATCCCGTGGATCTTCTGAGGCAACACCGAGTTTTCTTCTCGCCCCGCCATATCAAAGTCCAAGTGCCCTAACGTGTGTGTGGCCGGAATCACCTGCATGCAGCCATTCTCAAGATCGGCATCATCTACCGCAAGCCACAATGTCACCGTTCTAGCCGGCGTGAAGGGCCAGTACGAGGCATCTTGGTGCCATGACACGACTTTGCCATCGCCAGGAAGCTTCACGAAGTACTGCTGTCCCCACGCCACGATGTTTGGTCCCAGCAGATCTTCTACGTAATCTAGAATAATCGGATTGACGATAATATCCCAAATCGGCTGGCTGAATCGCTGCATTCTCCGCAGCGAATTCGCATCTCCGCCATCCGCCATCTGACGTGTCAGGAGCCTGTCAAAGTACGATCGGTGCTCAAGAACCTGCGCATAATCAAACACGGGAAGGTTTTTGATATAGCCCCTGGAGTTATACTGCTCAATTTGAGCCGCTGTGAGCCTCTTGGGCAATGCATTGGCGGTAGGGACAAAGCTAAGGTCGCGGTCCAATCCCGCCCACGTCTGCGAATCGTCAAATACACGCTGCGCAAGGTTCATCTTCGAATCGCTCCTGGGAAATATCCGATTTGGAATCACGAGACAGTACCGGTAACGCCTCGCCGTTCGACGGACAAGTGATTGAATCCTCCGACCTCGTCGGCGATCATGAAGTTTATGAAAATAAGATGATTTAAGATGCAAATATTTGGAGTAAAATAGAGAACCTAGACAGCACCAGGTGTAAGGGTCACGCTGAGCAGATGCGTGCAGCCTGACCGTCAATGCCCAGTATTGGCTTCAAGGTGGGAAAGACTGTGGTAGGACTGATGGATACGTTCGATGAGACCGGTTCCCAGATACTGAGGCAGCTTAACGAGTCAAGGCTGGTAACCGTTCCGTCCGGTACCCTGGAATCGATGCTCGATGCTGAGCAGCGACTTAACGCAGCGCTCCGCGCCGGTGAAATTGGCGTGTGGCAGTTTGAATTGCCCTCGCTTGCCGTGTCGCGAACAGATGTAACGGAAACCCTCTTAGACCTCGATCCCGGCGAATTCAATGGCTCAGCGAGTCAGCTCGCACCCCGCATCCACACAGATGACCGCGCTGCGTTTATCGCGATGGTCCAAAGTGCAAAGGCCGGCATCAACGATCCAGATATTGATGTAAGAATTGTTTGCAGGAGCGGTAGAATCCGATGGCTGCACATTAAGGGCCGGATAATTCGTGATTCTTCGAATGAACCCGTGCGAGTTGTTGGCATCGTTGCAGACGTAACTGAGAAAAAGGACCGTGAACAGGTCGAACAGGCGCTGCGCAAATCGCATCGCAAGCTTACATCCTACATCGAAAATACGCCAATGGCTGTTATCGAGTGGGACTCGGCTATGCGAATCCGGTACTGGTCTTCGGGCGCACAGAAGATATTTGGCTTCACTTCAGAGGAGATGCTTAACACCTCATTTGATACGTGGCAACTCGATCGCGAGGAGGATCGCGCGTCATTATCTGCATCCTTAAATGGCCTGCTAACGGGCGTGGGCGTGGGCGGCGGTAGAGATCTTTCACTCAAGGGCTTTACTCGCACAGGTGTGCCCGTTCATTGTGAATGGTATAACTCTGCGCTCACGGATGATACCGGGGCAGCATACGCTGTTCTGTCCCTGGTGCTGGATGTAACAGATCGCAAGCGGATTGAGGCGCAGTTCTTGCACTCGCAAAAGATGGAAGTGCTCGGCAAGATCGCGGGGGGGCTGGCTCACGACTACAACAACCTGCTCACCGTGATTCTTGGCCATGCAGAGCTTCTCCAGGAGGGTATCGAACCCAAGAACGAACTCATGGACAGCGTGCGCTACATCAACGATGCAGCAAATCGCGCTGCAAATCTGACGCGGCAACTGCTGACATTCGCTCGCCGACATGTCGACCAGCCGACTGCTATCTCGCCATCCGACCTTTTGTTAAAATCCACACGGATGCTGCGGCCGCTGCTAGGCGCTGAGATCGAGTTTGTGCTGCTGATGGATTCCGATGTTAGCGATATCCGCATCGATCCCACACAGTTAGAACAGGTGATCATGAATCTCGCGATTAACTCTCGCGATGCTATGCCGAATGGTGGCAAACTGGTTATCAAAGCCTATAACACAACCAATCCTGTTCTGAATGGAAATGCTAGCCTGGAATTAGTTCCCGGTGAGTATGTCTGCATTCGCGTGGAAGACACAGGTACTGGAATGATGCCAGAGGTGTTAGAGAAGGCTTTCGACCCGTTCTTTACGACCAAGTCGGATAGAAATGGAACTGGTCTTGGCCTTACAACCTGCTTCAGTATCGTCCGGCAGGCCGGCGGTACAATTGTTCCAAGCTCGATCCCAGACCATGGATCCTGCTTTGAAGTCTATCTGCCCGCGATAAAATCCCTTCATAAGGGCGACCAGGCCCAGGATGAGATGAGTCGAACTTCAAATCGCGAAACGGTGCTGGTGGTGGAGGATGAACCCTTAATCCGTGAGCTTACCGTTAAAGCATTGCGCCGAGGCGGCTATACCGTACTGGAAGCAGAAAACGGTCTGAACGCGCTTGACGTGCTCGCCGAACACGGCGCGACGATCGATCTGCTAATCTCTGATGCGGTGATGCCATTGATGGGAGGCAGAGAACTGCTCGATCGAGTAAGCGAACAGTATCCTGCAATTCGACTCATGCTTGCCTCTGGGTATACAGAGACCGGATACACCCCGCGAGTTCCGGCAGCCACTGCGGCTGCATTTCTGCAAAAACCGTTTTCTTCGCGCCAGCTATTGCAAATGGTCGCCGACGTGCTTTCGCAGGCAACAAGCAAGTGAGGCGTGCTCAGTCGAAGGTGTTAGGTATGGTTTGGGAGTGGCGTCCTACGCCGTAGGTCCTGCACAATGCTGGGTGCAGGCAAGAAGAACAGCGTATGCGCCCCGGGATGAAATGGCCGGATTCGATTCCGGATGAAATTGTGTGTGCCGAGTGTATGACCGCTGCTACCAATGCGTCCCACTCTTCTCTCGTTACCGCACGAATCGTGTCACCTTGTGACAGCTCATGCACAGACGGTTCAAACTGTTTTGGCGATGCGTGTCGAGCTCGAACCAGGCGTAAGTTGGGCTGTGCGGGAATTCCCTGTGACAGGCCAATAGCAACAGGTAAGCCGAATAACTGCTCTGCGGCCAGCATGCTGAGTACGAGCTGAGTCGCCTCGCCACGTGCGACGCGTCCAAAATCAGCAGATTCGTCACTGTCTACAATACAAACTAATCCACTTGCTCCTGTACAGACCACATAGTCCAAACGGTCAATTATCCCCGCAATGCGGATCTCGAATGGGTTTTCGACGGGGCCGCACTGCAATTTGAGCGCTTCGGCTGCGGATGCCGAACTGAAAACGTGATTACGGCTTGGATTCCTGAAGTTGGCCTGATCGAGAGTTTGTCCAAAGGAAATGCTGCTCCAACTGCGTGACGCACTATATCGGTCACGGAACTCGGTTAAGCGAGCTATCGATTCGCCAACTTCTCGCTTTACGAGGCGCTGCAATAGTGGGATATGTTCTGGGCATAACCATGGTGGGATCGCATGACCTGCGGTCATTCCTGTTGGTTTGTCTCTGCCTGACCCATCGATCGAATTCGACCGCCAGAGTATGTCTGAAGCTTCTTCAAATCTTCCCGATTGGATCGCGTCCTTGAACCGTTGCTCGTATCGGTCTGTGAGACCCAGCCTATGCTTCAAAAGGAAACTAAAAGGACATTCTGCATATGCGATTAACTCTTGCACCGTAATGCACAACTGCTCTGTACTTGCATCAGCGACCAGGTCATCTTCTGTAAGAGTGAACCGATTGTCATATTTGGCAGGGCTGCCATATCGGACTGATGGGACCCAGCCCAGCTGTGCGACCTGCTCGACTGGCGGGATGCAATTGCGTACTTCGTCTAGCCAGAACGATGGAATGCTATCGGAATTGTGCATTACACGTGGATACGAGATGATGAGCTGATGCGAGGGTGCTGATACACTCAAATAGCACTGAAATCGGGACCAATTGGCGCGCGTAATGTCGTCATCACTGTGAAACGATGCGAGATCCGTTAACTCGGACTGAACTCTGAGCGGAAGGAATTGACCCGTTGCAGAAATACTGCTCTTGCCTCGCTCTACCTGTCCTACCACTGCGGCAACTCGGATATCCATCAATTGCGCTTCCGCGGGCGTGACAATTAGCACAGTCTCTTCATTCGGCAAGCCCTGCGGCTGACGCGCTTCACTGCACAAGCGGTGCAGCCGCACGACATACTTTTCGAAGTCTACAGGTGTGGTCTCCAGGGAGCGCTCAATGTTTGTTAGAGTTGCAAGCACCGCTTCAAATCGCTTAAGAACAGGCTCCAGGTCGACACCGTCGGACTTTGATTGAGACGAACATTCTGCGATTTTACGTATTGCATCGGAAATGTGCTTACCGCGTATGTCAGATGTTAAACCGAACGACGCAATCATCTGCTGCCAGCCAAGGAACCGTTCAATCCAGTCGGACGGATCTTTCGTCAGCTCGTGGCTCTTAACTATCTGCCGCCATACTGCATCTCCTGACCATGCACCGTGCCTGTCTGCAGCCGCAACGATTTCACACGCAAACTCGGGATTCGTCATGAGGGTGTTGCGGCGTAACAGAGAAACCACGGAGGATCGCTTCCAGTTGGAAACATAGACATCCATCAGGTTCAAGACGGTCGCAATGAGCGGCTGTTTGTTTAGGGGTTCTGTATGCAGGCAGCAGATGGGGATTCCGAATGGTCGGAATGCGGCCGGCGCTGCATACCTGTAATCCTCTGGTCTATCCGTTACGAGCGCGAAACTGCCCCATCCAGTCGACAGCAATTTCGCGGCATCAGTAAACTGACGCGCAATCTCCTCTAGTTCCGATAGGATATCTGGAGCGCTAATCATCAACACACTGTCGTCAGATGTGGGTTGCGCTGATGATACGGGTGCACTGACGCTCGAATACATCGATTGCGCCAGCTTGCCTAGATTATTCGCGGCCGGCTGTTGCGGTGGCCGATTCTCGATCCGTGTGGGCACCGTGGTCTGGATTCGATCGCGAAGTGCGATAGACGAGGCAGACAGAACGGGCCTGGCCTCATCAATCGTAATCGTCGCCGCAATGGGCGTTGCGGTGATGCGGGTAAGGCGATTAACCAGCCCCTTCAGAAGCCCAATTTCCGCCGGTGTCAGGTCGTGGAAACAATCAAATGCGATTCGGCTCGCACCGAAGGGTGTTCTGCTAGATGCGGTCGACAGCGAACGAATCGCGTGCAGGATCTCATCCGCCTCATCATACAGATTCTTAGATGAAAGGAATTCTTGATAAACTCCGTACATCTCTACAAGGTCCTGCGCGTGGTGAGTTTGAAACCTCGTGACGTCAGCGTGTTTTGCAGTAGCCTTGCTTATAGCAACGCTGACTGCGTCGGGTGAACATGCGGAGAGTTTCAGGTGCCGGATCGCTGATTGCAGCGCAGCAGCGTAACCCGAGCTTGCGTAGGCATCGTTGGTAAGGACTCTCGTTCCCGATCGGCGAACCGAGAGTTCAGCGAGAATTAAACTCTGCGCCGAAGCACCGATCCTATGGCCTTTTCGGGGAGACTCGCGACAGATTTCATGAACAAGATCGCGCATCGAAACCGCATGTAAGCGTTCGGAGCAAGAGCCGATCTGGTGATTCCTAACCAGATGCCGAGCATATTCGAGAATTCTTACGGCAGTAGGTTCTGATGGCAATACTACCAGCCCACGTTCCCCACGTGGAACCGATATCGCGAACTCAATGGCTCTGTTTGACTTGCCGGAGCGCGCTGGACCGCAAATAAGCAGAATTTTTGCAGGTTCAACGACGCGACTTGCCGAATGATTATAGTCAGATGGCTCCATGCTGCGATTATGGCACAGGCATAGTCAAGCTGGAATATTATTAAACGGCCCTTCTTCATGTTTCGTTCCGCAATGGCGCCGTGTGCAGCGCCTGCCGCGTTGTGATCGTATAAGGTCGGTGCCGATAAGACAGTGCCATATGGAACCGAAAAGGCATTGTGAGGCGTCCAGATAGCAGAGAAGTGTCACTGATGAGCACGTGCTGTGGAAATCGGACGAGATACGGTATTCTAGTAGCTATATTGGATGCCGTTACGGCCATCTGGCATTTTTTCGCAATTCCCATGCGGCTGTCGGCAGGTTTTGACCGATACAGTCCCGCGTGTGCGTTGACAACCGTTTCACATCATCTTATAATAGGGTTCTGAGTACTATGTCCTGTTCGATAGCCGAACTGCGCCCTTCCAATTTTGCGGTCTGTTCCGGACGTTCCCTTGAGTGTGGGAACAACCAATGCAATCATTTCTCTCTTGTCTGGAGAGGCCGCGGTCGCAACAGGACGGAGGATCGTTCCGATGTTTTGTAAGCATTGTGGCATGGAGAGCACGACACCCAACGTGTGCAGTTGGTGTCGCCATCCTCTCACTGCCGCAACGGGCGAAGCTGGAACCCGGTCCACGACTGCTCCACCGCCACCGCCGTCGAACAGGGGTGCGGCGCCACGCCCTATCGTCAGGTCGGCGCCGCATGTTCCGCTCACGGGGCCAGAACCTGAAGAGGACGAGCCTGAGATTGCGGCTCCCTGGCAGACGGCGCCACCCGATCCGACACCCGCTCCTGTGCGCGTGGCTCCGGAGCCGCCAAACTCTATTCCGCCAGCAGCTTCTGCACCTGGAGTAGCGCGGCCAATCATCGGTGTTCGAGGTCGGCCCGTGCCGCCTTCAGCGCAGCCGACGCCTCCTCCTGCGTCTGGACCTCGTGCTGCCGCGCCCCCGCCGCCGCCTACTTACAGAACTGCTCCTGTTCAGCCGCCTCCGGGTTCCCAGACGGCAGCGCCATCTGCGCCACCTCCTGCGGCTTCGCCCCCGCCGGTAATTCGACGTGGGCCGGCCCCAATTTCATCACCTGCACAGCAGCAGGCGCCGGTAGATGCGCACCAACCTGCCCAGCCTGTAACTCCAACGCCGCCCGTTGCAAAGACGCCGCCTGCTCCAATCGTAAGGCATGCGCCAGGCCCTGCAGCGCCGGTTCCACGCACGGCCCCGCAGCCTCTTGGTGAAGTTGACTCAGATTTGCCGCCGCTTGCGCACCAGCCGACCATGGAGCCTGGAGCGCGCGTTCCCGCGCCTCCCGCGCCGCGAGGCCCCGCGCCGCGATCGCCACTGGGACAGCCAATTCCACAGCGTTCCGCACCTTTGGATTCGCGCCCGGCGCCTCCGCCGCCAGTTCAGCCTGCATATCCGCAGCAGTCGCCTCCGAACTCGAGGCAGCAGCCACTGCCTGGTGCCCAACAGAGAGCTCAGGCTCCGCCCCCGCCTGCCGCTGCGCCGCCGGCGGTCTCTGCACGGCAACAAGCTGCCAGCCGTAATGCGCCGCAGGAACAGCACGAACACCCGACGCCGCCTGCGCCGATTCAGCCCACGCAACAGATGTCGAGAGGGGTGGGCGGTCGACGCTCTGCGCCTACACAACAGCCTTTGGCCGCTCCCACACAGCCGTATCAGCAAGCGGATCAGCCGCACGCCGAAGCGGAGGTCGAAGAGGTAGGCGGACTAGCGAGCGGCGTAGCGGCATCAAACAAGCCTTCGATCCCAAGTATTCAGCAGATGCATGCTCAGGCTGCGATGACTGCCAGCCTTGGATTGGTGCATTCAAAGTACTATTCGGATACGATGGTTGACTCGATCTCAGGTTTTCACTATAATCCTGCCGGAGAAGTAACCTCTGCGCCCCCGATTCCGGGTTCTACTGCTCCGCCAATTATCTTCCACTGGGATGAGCCAACAGAGGATCTTGGGCCTCTGCTGCTTAAGTATCTGCTTTCGTATGCCGGAGTACTTCTCGTCTGCGGTCTCACAGCGGGCTTCTTCCCAACCGCGTACGTGGCGCCGTTGTGCTTCGCAACCTTCTTTGGCGGAATGTTTTTGCCGGTTTTCCACCTTATCCCGTGGCAGGATGAGGACGCAGATGATGCCGTTTGGCTGCTGATCCTTTCACTCGTGTTTGGCCCAGCCGTTGGTCTGGTAATCTATACCGTAATCTGTCTATTGCGACAGGAAGCTAATGTCTCAGTTCTGGCTCTTCTCGGAGTGGCTCTTTTCTCTCGAGGCGTAATGGAGCTGAGCGCCGGACATGGATTCTCGATGATGATTCTGAATCCACCCTGGATAACGCCCCCCCCAGCGACCAACCCGGAAGATTCTATCTCTCTTCCCGCGAACATTTTCACAAGCTGGACTTCACTTCTGGCGATGGCAGGGTGGTATATTGCAAATGTCTTTCACAAAGCGGACGAGTAGAGGGCCCACTAAGGCCTTCGTGGTCATTGCTATATTTAGTTGCGTGTTCGTTCCGCGGATAGATGCCTTGAGTCAGGTGAGAGCCAGGCAACAGACATCCACAGCCGGCCGCAATCTCATTACCATCAGCTTTAGCAAAATCTGGGATTATCAACTTGAACGGCCGGCTCGATTAATCGACGTCGGTCCGGTTACGGATACGAAGCGCAATAACCTTATCGTTCTTCAGCCATCGGATAATGCGAACGAAGGAGGCCGTGCTCTGCTCGTATTGCATTGGGATGGCCTCAGGTTTTCTTCGGACGGGCGACTTGATGTCCGAGGCCAGTCGATCGATTTCTTGATGGCAGGCAAATTTCGTTCGTCGCATGTATCGCCGCAGGATCACTCTCCCTTTGATAGACCGTCGACAGTTGGCCGCCCGCCAGTAAATGGAACTGCTGCCCCGCGACCTGTTACCCCGAACGTATTTAACGGACAGACGCTCCCGCCAATTCAAGTCGTATCAACCGACGGCGTCTACGTGTGGCAAAAGGGAGCCCTTGCAAAGCTCTACCCAACGCCCTTAGATCCGCGTATGGGTCTCGTACTTGGGGAGCAAGAACTCGACGATCGCGTAATATGCGGTACCGGTGACTCTGCAACATCTTACGAGATTGGCTTAAACCGGGCACAGCCGAGCGCCGAAGGCGCGCCGACCACAGGAGGTGGATATGCGCGGCACGGTGCTGGGCTTCAGATATTTCCTGGCGCTGAAAAAATGACCCTTGCGCCAGGCATAAGGTATGTACAATCGATTTGGGACGGTAAGTACAAGTGGATGATCGGCGTGGCCCGCGGAAGCGCAGCGCCTACAGATCAGAACCCAGCTGCTTCAACCGGTGACAGGCTTGTGGTTTATGTTCCGAAATTTGCCAGCAGAGGCAAGTCATTCTGGCAGCTAACAATGGATGATTTCGAAGAGGATTGGCGGAGTGATTCTCTGCCTGGCCACCTCCTCGATGTGCGAATAGGTGAACCGAAAAATGATGGCAAAGTCGGTATCCTCGTTCTAACATCGGAAAACAAGGACACGGAGGGGCATCTCTATTTTTATCAGCAGGATAGGTGAGTCCGATGCCGTGTAAGCGTGCAAAATGTACTCTCGTTGGAATTGCCGGAGGCTCTGCTTCCGGCAAAACTACGTTTACTGCGGCTCTAAAGAGCCATTTCGATCGGGAGTATCCGGCGTTAACAGTTGAAATCATAGGTATGGATCGATATTTTTACCGCGGAGCGCCAGGTGGCCCACTGTTTGTCTCTCCCTCCTCAGGAGAGATCCTGCCAAACAATAACCATCCCAATTCAGCCGATAATGACCGGCTAATTGCAGACCTGAAGATTCTCGTTTCCGCAGAAGATGCGCCGGATGTCGTGATTGTTGAAGGTCTCATGACTCTGCAGATACCGGAGTTACGTGAGATACTTGATCTTAAGATCTTCATTGAACTCGATGCAGATATTCGGGCACTGCGCCGGCTGCTTAGGGATACAAAAGGCGGCCGAGGCAGCACGGATCCAGAGTGGATCTCAACATACTATCGTGAATGTGCTCGTGTCGGTCATAACCAGTTCGTTGAGCCGTCTCGCGAGTACGCGGACCTAATCATTCGTGGCGACTCCGATTTCGATCGTACTGCACAGTTTGCCGCAGCAGCAATACGTTCACTATGAATGAGTCAGACATAAAGCACCATAGCGGCAGCCAAATATGAGTGAGTTAGTCGGTTAGTGAGTTTGTAAGACAAAGGCAGTTCGCCGAAGCGTAACTTTTTCTCAAAATGAGATGAAGTCAACGCATAGCTTTCGCGATGTGCGAGATTGCAGCAGGCAGGAGTAAATTCGTTTTCCGACGAACGTACGGTTATATTGGGAATTCCTTAATGGAGCGTCGTTTCAGATGAATACAGATCTCGCAATAGCTCAGTCCGCAACTTTGTTGCCTGTTGTGGACATCGCGGAGAGTTTAGGGCTCGGGCCAGAAGATATTGAGCTTTATGGCCGATATAAGGCAAAGATCTCATTCCCTGCAATAAGTCGACTTCTTTCCAGCACGTCAGGGCCAAAGGGCAAGATTGTCCTGGTCACGGCAATTACGCCAACGCCTGCAGGCGAGGGGAAAACGACAACCACGATTGGCCTCGCGCAGGCATTGTGCAAGCTGGGTAAGCGCGCTATATCCGCGACTCGAGAGCCTTCAATGGGGCCAGTCTTCGGTGTCAAGGGTGGGGCTGCAGGCGGCGGATATGCCCAGGTGCTGCCGATGGAAGATATAAACCTCCATTTTACGGGGGATATGCATGCGATAAGCGCTGCACACAATCTGCTGGCAGCGATGCTGGATAACCACTTACATCAGGGAAACAGCCTTAGAATCGATTCAAGAACAATCGGTTTCAAGCGTGTCGTCGATATGAACGATCGTGCTTTGCGTCAGATCGTTATCGGTCTTGGCGGTAAGACCGGAGGTGTGCCTCGCGAATCCGGGTATTCGATCACGGTTGCTTCCGAGGTAATGGCCATCCTGTGTTTGAGCAACAGTATCGCAGAGTTGCGAGACCGCCTCGGGCGCATCATTGTTGGGCGCGATCTAGATGGCGCTCCCGTTACCGCCGCCCAGCTCAAGGCAAATGGCGCAATGACTGCGATTTTGCTTGATGCGTTGAAGCCCAATATCGTCCAGACATTGGAGAACACGCCGGCTCTTGTGCATGGCGGACCGTTTGGCAACATCGCGCATGGCTGCAGCAGCGCACTCGCGACCAAGTTGGCGCAGGCCATGGGTGATATCGTGGTGACAGAGGCTGGTTTCGGCTCCGATCTAGGATTCGAGAAGTACTGCGATATCGTCGCCCCGTCTGCGGGCCTTCCGCCCGATGCGGTAGTTTTGGTTGCGACCATTCGTGCGCTTAAGATGCACGGCGGGGTAAACAAGAAACGGCTTGATGCGGAAAACGTAGACGCTGTAAAGCGGGGACTTTCAAATCTCGATCGCCATGCAGCCAATGTTGAACAGATGGGAGCTCCTTTCGTTGTTGCCGTCAACCATTTCAGCAGCGATACAGAGGCTGAGACCGCTGCGGTGCTCGAACATGCGGCATCTCGCGGCTGGAGCATCGCATTTTGCAGCGTGTGGGGCGAAGGTGGGGCTGGTGGCGTTAAACTTGCCGAGGCAGTTCTGGATGCTCTTGATAAACCTAACGAATTTGCCCCTGCATACGATGCAACTCAGCCGATTCTAGATAAGCTGAATGCAGTTGCCACCAAGGTATATGGCGCGGACGGCGTCGTACTTACTGCGGAGGCAGACGCACAGCGGAAATGGCTTGAAACGAATGGATTGGGCGGATTGCGAGTTTGTATCGCGAAGACGCAGTATTCGTTTAGCGATGACCCTAAGGCTGGTGGCGCGCCCACAGGTTTCAAGATAACGATCAAATCTCTAACGCCTAGCGCTGGTGCAGGATTCATTGTGGCTCTTGCGGGAGACATAATGACAATGCCTGGACTGTCGCCGGTGCCATCTGCTGAAAGTATTGACGTCGACGATGATGGCCGCATCATCGGCCTGTTTTAGCCCGGTGGATCCTACATCGAGTCCAATATTACAAGCCACTTCTGAACGCATTAAGCTGTTGGCTCGAGCCTTGAGCGATCCCCATGTTTCAGTGGTCTGGAATGCCGCGCGGGATCTGGCCCGGCTTCAGACTGAAGCAAAGTCGGCGCTTCCGGCATTAGCTGCGGTCCTACAGCATACGGATGCCACATCGCGCCTTTGGGCACGATACGCCATCGTCAAGATTACTGGCACTTTGGAGCCACATCTACCACAATTCATCTCTGCGCTCGAAGATCGCACGGGAGTATTTCCCGGTATGGCATCTTCCGCGATCGCCGGGCTAGGTCCCGATGCAGCCGATGCCATACCGGCTCTCATGCGCGAACTGGAGCAACAGAATAGCGAATACCGGTGGAGCGCAGCTGGCGCTCTGGCGCGAATGGGCCCCCTTGCTTTCGACGCAGCGCCAGCATTGATAAATGCCCTTAAAGACCCCGACGAGAAAGTACGTTGGTACGCAGCCTGGGCGCTTGGCGAAATTGGCAGCAGAGATGCTATCTCCAGTTTGTGCCTGGCGCTAGATGATGTCGACGATGATGTTCGCGGCCATTCAGCGCTCGCCATAGGTAAAATAGGCGGAAGCGAGGCTGTGGATGCCTTGCCGCGCATCCTGGGATTGTGTACTGACGACAACCCTTCGGTTGCCGAAGCGGCAAATACCGCAGTTGCTATGATATCGGAACATTGAATGGAGAACTACCGGTTGGAGCCAAAGTTACCGTATTCGTCGAGAGAACTGGTCTATAGAGTTTACAAGGGTGAGGCGCCGGTGGAGTCTTTACGAATTCTCAGTAAAGAGACGTATATCGGGCCAGAACTAACCATCACTTTCTACGCGCTAGGCGCTAGCCACGCAATGTGTGTGCGCAGCGCCACAGGCGCGATTACTGAAGTGCTGAGCTGTGGAAGCGATCGCCTGTCCACCGAGCTAGTGGCAGAATCTGCCTCAATAAGTGGTTACATACTTGACCTCGATGCCGATGGGATTCGAATTCATGCTCGCATAGATATACTGCCGCTAAGCGATCTTAGCACCTTCGCAAACTGGGGCAAACCAGATGGCACCATCGAACAGGCTTATCCGGACGGGGACAGCGATTCTCCAGCCTGGACGCGAATGAGGTGGAGCGCATTCGATGGCGGGGCAACCCTCGAAACACAACATACGTACCCCGGCGAAAATGTTTGGGTGCGAAGCAGAACCAGAATCATTGCTATCTCGTAGTCTCGTGGTAAAGGCTTCAGGAGCAAACTGCGCATATGGATGGATCAGCAGCACAAAAAGACCTTCAAGCAGCCGTTGATGCAATAAAAAAAGGACGGTTCGATGAAGCCGACGAAGCGCTAAACCGAGCGGCGCACGATGGCGGCGACCCGATGCGGATATCCGATCTCGGCCGGCAACTTCGCTTTGCACGACTGGCCCGTGAAGGTACCGTGGCGGTTAGTGTACGAATCGGATTTGTCATCGCGCTGATCGGCTACTTGATCGTTTCTACACGCCAGCCTGAGGGATGGAAGCCAGGGATCTGGCTAATGCTGATTCTTGGTGTGGTGCCGGCTGTCGCCGGGATATTCGTTGGTTGGCGACATGCAGGCGAACGATCTGTCAAGTTTGCTTTTGTTGATGGCTTCAGGGCATCTGTCTTTGCCATGATGTTATATTCAGCGGCGAACCTGATCGTGCTTTTCGACCACCTTCATAAGGATTACACGCAGGTTGGCGACGAATTCTTTGCCGCCGCAACCACGATCGTGCTGTTTTCGATTGGCGCTGGGGTTATATCCGGCGGCATCAGTGTTGTTGCCTCCCACCTTCTGCCTCGAGGTGCCGCACGATGAATCCTAACATTTTCGTCGACCAGCGCGAGCGCCTGGACGGTGCAACAGAACCGGGTTTCGCCCTTTACATTGATGGCGATTTTCAATTTGACACTGCCGATGAGGCTATCTATCATCAATACCTGGCGTTGCCTGCGCTTGCACTTGCTCGATCCAGAACAGCCAATGACCTGAAAGTACTGATTTGTGGTGGAGGAGACGGCCTGGCGCTGCGTGAATGCCTTCGCTTCCCAGGCGTTAGTTCTGTAGATCTTGTCGACTACAGTGAAGACGTTGTTGAGCTGGGCCGAACTCTCTTTGATCAAGTTAACTGTGGAGCCTTTTCGGATGCGCGCGTGCGCGTTTTTATTGAGGACGCCTGGGATTTCTTGCAGGCCGCCCATGGTTACGACGTAGTGATTTGTGATTTCACCGTTCCACGCCGCCCAGAAGATACCCGAGTATTCAGCGCGGAGTGGTACGGCTTGCTGAAGCTCAGCCTGGGGGCGCGCGCTGTCCTCGCGATTAATGGCGTATCACCTCAAACGACGCCGCTGGCCTTTTGGTGCCTTGCCAAAACGGTAAAATCAGCGGGTTTCAATCCGATGCCATATCGCGTCTGCATCCCAAGTTTTCGGGATCATGGCTATGGTGTCTGGGCGTTCATGCTTTGCAGTCAGGAAAACTTTCGCGCATCAGACCTAAAGGCGCTTAGCATTCCCATTGAATCTTGCCTGGTCGATCTTAAATCATTAGCTCGCGCTGCCAGATTCTCTGCTTCAGAGCGAGGGTTGATGCGACATGTGCCGATCAATAACTGCGGGAATGCTGCTCTGCTGCCGCTGCTGCTAAACCCAACACTTGCCACACAAACATCGGATGAGCCGCAGGAAGCATCGCCGTACGATCTCAATCCGTTGTTGAACTCCATACCGATCTCGCATCCATACCATACGCGTGTGATGATCGAGACTCTGGCTGATCAGATTGTTGGCACCGTACGTGAGCTTGACATTCGAAGGCTGCTTGACGCTGTTTTGAAGCGGGCAAAAGAGCTGCCCGAATCAGTCATTACAGAGCTCAACCGGCTGCGCAGTTTTTTGAGAGACCACGCATTTCGTTTCGAGCTCTTTAGCGCATGGAGCTATAAACTGTTTGCGACTCTGGTCATTATGATGACCCTCGCAAATGCGATTGCACCAGACAATGCGTTTGCTAAGGGATCCTTTGGCGGTGGATCGCACGGAGGCGTATCGGTAAGCCATAGCAGTTTCGGCGCCCGCGCCGGATTCGGAGCGCCAGAATCGGGCAGTTTTAGCGGGGCTCGCGGCTTTTCCGCTGGTGGAAGACAGAGTTCCAGCAGCTTTGGAGGTGCTCGCGGAACGGCAACAGGACGCGCCAATGGCGGCTTTTCCGCAAGTCATAGCGTACTTTCAGGTCCTTCGTCGCCCACCTTTACAAGCTCGGGATTCCGAACGGCATACGGCAGAGGCCATGCCGTAGATATTTACGGCACGTACGAACCAGCGCGGGTCTACTCCTACTGTGGGAGCGGTTACGGTCACGTTCATCCCTATACATCCGTCGGTGGCGGAAATCCAAACATGGCTCCGCCAGAGAAGCATGAAGCTCTGTTTCTGGCTAGCGAAGACATGTCCGTTCTTGATAATGGCGATGTAGTCATTAATGTTTCGGATAACGCCTTCTTGTTGCTTACGAATGGAACTGTGGCTCTAATGAGCCAGGATTCGCCCAATCCGGTCATTTCGCTCTATCCGGATCCCTCACTGTTCGCGAATGTGAGAGATCAGATTGCGCGCCAGCAGGACAGTGTTCAAAATGCGATCGTTGCGCGCAGAGAGTGGTTGTCGTGGGTGGGATGGACATCCTGGTTTATGCCCGCTGTCGCCGGAGACATGCAGGAGTTGCGAAATCTTCAGGATCTCTCATCGAAATTGGATGTCGCGATGCAGAGGCTCGGCAATCCGCCGGCCGGAGTGATCCCAACCGATCTGCATCCCGATGACCTCGAGCTTTTCATCGATGCAAGACTAACGGCGTCGGGCGCGATACAGATGCGCGATGCGTCTGGAGCATGGATGACGTTTGATGCTGGACAGATAAGCGGTGGCTCAATAAACGGAGTGCGCCAGGCTCCGCCGCAGCTTCAGAAGGTGGTTCGATCCGCACTGCTTCAGATGCGGAAAGACACCTCAGGCGGAATCGCTTCCGATCAAAACGATCTGCAGTTGCTCGCCAATGATTCAAGATCCCTTTATCGCGATCTTAACGACTACAGCAACCTTCAGTCCATGAACTATGGCGATCCCTACTATCAGGTCGATTACGGCACAGAAGAGATCTCGGTGATCGAAGCGCTTCGCAGAACTAATCGAGACATCAGGCAGAACGAAGCGGATACGAATGCGACGATGAAGGACATCGATCGGCTGAACCTCCATCTTAACCGGATCGATGCCGCGCTATCCCGAATAGCGGGCTGATGAAAAAAAGAGCGGAGCTGGTTGAACCGTCGGGGCTGTCAGAAGAGCGGTTTGATCCGACGATCTCAACCGTGGGTTCGGAACTCGATCTTGAATGGGATCATATGGTCTCAGCAAGCCCCTATTCCGGATTCATGCAGAGCACCGCATGGCTTCGCTTTAAGCGCTCTGAAGGCTACGAGGTTAATCAATTCGGGCTGTTCAACATGGGCAAGCTTGGTGGCGGCGCCGCGCTGCTCTCTTATCCGTCGTCGGTTTCCGAAGGCATGCTTATCTGCGCCGATGGGCCGATTGTGCCATGGGAAAGTACGGAGCACTCCCGTAAGGCGCTCAAAATGATCATTGGTGAAGCGACGGCGCTTGCCGACCGCCAGGGTGGGCTTGGACTGCGTATCGAGCCTAGAATATCGCCGCCTCGACCTTCCGTGATGCGTAACTGGAGCCGTGCGCCGGTGGATCTAAACCCGGCGCATTCGCTTGTTATTGACATCAATCAAAATGAAGACGAGTTGAAGCGACAGATGCATCCGAAGGGCCGATACAATATCGGTGTGGCGATACGCCATGGAGTGCAGGTGCGGCGATCGACTGCGATGCAGGACGTCAAGCTGTTTCACCAATTATTTACGGATACTGCGGGCCGAAACGGCTTCTTCGCCGAACCCTACAGCTTCTTCCTTAATCTTTGCGCCGCTCATTTCCCATCCGGCGGGGCTCAGATTTTCTTCTCCGAGTTTCAGGGTGAGACGCTTGCTTCAGCCCTCGTAATCCGATTTGGGAAGCGCGCCACATTCCTTTATGGCGGCTCTTCCGTCGAGCATCGCCGCGTTATGCCTGTCTACCTCCTGCATTGGAGGATCATTCAAGAGATGCAAGCCGATGGCTATACCGAGTACGATCTGTACGGCTTCGATCCATTTGGAACATCAGATCATCCCTATGCAGGTTTTAGCCGGTTCAAAAAGCAACTGGGAGGAGCGCGTTTCGATTCGCTCGGCGCTTACGACCTCATCTTCTACGACAGGCTGGCCGATCGGATTGTTGAGAAACTTGGCAGCGCAGAAATATCCGGATAGCCCAGTGAGTCAATCGCGGTACCAGGCTCAATGGCAGGAGTCGAAATAATGGCAGACATCAAAACAGGCGCGGTGGAGCAGTATAACCGGGACGGTTATGTTCTGTTTCCCAATGCATTGGATGTGGAGCTCATGGATGAGGCTAGCAGCCACGTTGCATGGCTCCTTGCGCGAAACCCCGGTCTGCGACCAGAGCACCTGGGTCATACGCTCATGACTGAGGATCCATTCTGGGTTCGGCTCGTGAGCGATAATAGGCTGCTAGATATCGCCCAGCAGTTTATTGGACCAGACATCGCACTGTTTGCGTCTCACTATATCTGCAAACCACCGCATGATGGGCAGCCAGTGCTCTGGCACCAGGATGGAAGCTACTGGCCCCTGCAGCCGATGGAAGTGATCACGCTGTGGCTGGCAGTCGACGACTCATTGCCTGAAAACGGATGTATGCGCCTGATACCCGGCACCCAGAACATGGCTCTCCAGGAGATGAAACCGGATAAGAGCAAACCGAACGTTCTAAGCTCCAGCATGGATTCTGCATTTGTGGATGAGTCGCGCGCGATTGACTGTGTATTGGAGCGTGGTGGAGTCTCAGTTCACCATCCAAATGTAATTCATGGCTCCGAAGCAAACCACTCGGCCAGGCGACGCTGCGGCCTCACGATCCGATACATTCCGGCAACAACAAAGATACTTGTGCGCAACGATGGCCCCTGGCCGAGCGCATTTATGCTTCGTGGTGTTGAGACTCCTGGAGTGAATAGTTACAACCCAAGACCTCGCTACCTCGAAGGAGTCCATATGCCCTTTCGCGGTTGCGAAACGTGGAATCTGGGTTAGCCCTTACCAGAGTTACTGCCGCGAGAATCCGATTTCACCTAGATTGATAGCAGGCGCTTTGTAATTAAGCGTAAATGCGGGTGGACTGTTATGGACTGCCAGGTGCGAATCGATAGGCACGGTGAGGTGCGTTCCATCTGGCAGCGAGCATACGAGAAAGTACTCACCTTCGGTGAGGTGCTCCACCGCAAAACTGCCGTCAGCGCCCGTCGTTACTCCGCCCGTAATCCATCGCAGATGAAATGGCCTGGGATGATAGACCCCAAAATAGGGGCTCGGATCTGGCGCCTCTGAAAAGAGCTCTCTGCTGTATCTCAGCGCAAAGAACTCCAGCTCCTTCGTAAGTCCGTTTAGCCTTTGTGGCACTACTCCAACGCGAACTCCGGAAAGTGGTTTTCCGTTCCAGATGAGCTTTCCAGTAACCTTCCCATTGTGAAAAATCGGAGGCTCGTTTCGAACGCGTTCCAGAAAACTGCTCGGCATGTCCGCCTTCTTGAACCAGGTCAGGGCCTTTTCCGGTTCCCCAAATCTGCGATACATCGAGCCAATCATCCGCATGGCGCCACGTGTATCGTTCGTAAAGTGCCGCGAATCCGCGTATTCGTCCATCAACTTGATATTCGCGGGCGATGCTGAGCAGAGATAGAGCATGTCTCTGGTAGTTTCGGATGTATTGATAACGTGCGGGCAGAACTCCAAATCATCGAGGCCTGTCCGGATCGCCGCGGTAGAATCGAGATCTAGATTTGCCTGATTGAACAGGTACTTGATGCCCACCCACGACAGCGCCGTTCGGTATTTCTTTGTTTGAAGGAACTGCTTGACCACGTCTATCTGTGAGCGCTCAGCAATTAAGCCATCATCCGTTACGCACTGTGCCTCAACGACAAAGGTGCGCTGAGGGTGAAATACAATAAAATCTTTGCCATGCACCGCTGTAGAAGCGGCCGATTTTATGCCAAGAGACTTTCCAAACAGAATCCCCGCTTCCTCTCCCTGCGGTACGGAGACATCCGGGCGGCGAATATCGAAGGCAGGCGCCGTTGCGAGTATGGCTGGCGTCAAGTCGTAACGCCTGGCAAGGGCAGAATCTGTGATTTCTGCGGCATCGCGATGAGCCGACCACCCACATGCCAATACTGGAGCCACCAGAACCAGCCGGAGTATGGTGTTCAAACCGGGTTTCCCAAGGCCATACAAAAGGATTCCGCAGCCAAGCCAGGTTAGGGATGCGCCATAAACGTATGGGCGCAGCAACAGATCGTAGTTAGTCGTCGTAAAGGTGCCGAGGGCGTGAAGCTTCGCCAAAATTGCATCGTCGGGGCTATGGGGCGCGAACCGTTGCAGCTCCCAAAGCGCTGCGCCAAAAACCGCTCCCTGAATAAGTGTTAAGAGAAATCTCTGGTTAATCAAGGCGGGCCTGCCAGGCGTAATGGCATGGTCGGTTTGATAAGCTTGATGAAGTATGCCAAACATGCCGGCTATGCCATTCAGGCTGAAGCCGGCAAAAAGGGCAATTCCTGCGGCCACACAGCGGATGAGATCCAGTTTCCAGAGAATGCTGTTATTGGAAGTAACGTGCGAAGCGAGTCCACCCGGCATTGAGCCAGATCCACCGGTTATATACCAGACTACAAGAAAAGGAATTCCAACGATGGCAAAAATACGAATGGCCTGCTCTACATGGACGCCATCTAGGTGAAGGCTGCCAGCCAGCGCCTGCGATAGCTTTGCCTGTTGGGCAGTGGCCTTATCGGGTGTCGCCTCCACAGGTACTTCGTGATCGGGCACATCAACTTCGGGAACGGTCTCCTCAGATGCTGCATCATCAAGTACAGCAGCCTCATCGTTCGGCGGATCTAACGTCGTCTCACTATCGGCTGGCGCAGTTTCCTCGATCGGTGACGAATCGTGTCGGCGCGAGAACGGATGAAACGTCGGGTTAATCACCGTGATCGCTGTAATAAGCAGAATGAAGGCGAGTACCAGCGTCCCAAACAGAAGCAGCGGTGCGCTCATCTCTTTTAGATCCAGTAGCCGTTCAAGCGTGCCGTAACTCCAGTCCAGTAAGTGGGGAATGGGCCGGGACTGAGAAAGGTATTTCAGTTCAACACTGGTGCTGCTGGTAGATATGTGCGGAAAGATCGCTTCGGCGAAACTCCTCATATTTACAATGAGCCCTACGATCCAGAAGGTGATTCCTGTAAGGACTCCATTGATCAGTTGAGCAAGTCTTGCGTTATCGGGGCCGCTTGCGGATTTAGTGTCTTGATTCAAAGAAGGCCATTCTCCTCAACATATCGCTGTTCAATGGCTGCAAGTACGTCAGCGTACTGAATTTGATGACCTATCGTCACTTTAATTTCCATTCGAATAAGGAGTGGCCTGGCAATCGCCTCTGCCACTGCCGCCTGCACGATAGGCTCAAGCGACGCGCGGCGAGCCGTAAAGCGCCTGATGACCTGGTAATCGTGAGGCGTCACACGGTCGATATTGCTAACCTTTGGCAGGATGTCTCCAATGCCTCCCGCCCGTGACACGTCTTGCGCGGACGTGACGTCCGACTGAGCGAGGAATGACGTCTGCTCATGGATCACAATCGTTCCAGCGGCGTAGTCTCCAATTCGTTTGTAAAGTGGGCTGCAGACTACGCACACCAGGCCCGGTGTACCGAATAAAATACAGGTTGCGTTTGCAGATGGCGCGATCAGGATGCCCAGGTCGATAAATCGAAGTATGTTCCGGATACAGCTAGAGATGAGATTGATCGGATACCCGCCGTCGCGCAGCACGCGCAGTCTGAACAGCCTCTTGCCCGGAGTCCTGCCTCCCCACATCATTTCAAAAAAGATGTTGTAGACGAGAAGTACGCAGAAGCTGGCAATCAGACCAATGAAGGTTAGAATGTGGTTCAAACCGAACCCGATATGGCTGGTTACGTTCAAAAACCATACAACGCATAGTAACAGCAGAGCCTGAATCACAAGATCGACGATTAGCGCCATCGATCTTGTGATTACGCCAGCGAGCTGATAGTTAACTTCGACGTTCTCGGGAGTAATCACAGAGATCGTTCGCGCTTGCTGTCCGAAACCGGCGGCCGTCAACGTGTTGTGCCACCAGGTGCGGACTGTGCATCAACGTGTGCGTTATGTTCCAGATGTACCGTGGATCCCGGCGAAGAAGTTGGCGTGTTGCGCCATGCTCTTCCATCGCGAGCTAGCAAAGCATCCGAAGCGGCGGGTCCCCAGGTGCCAGCGCTATAGTTCGGGAAGGGAGTAAACGGCCCGGTTGCGCTCCAGATATCAATCAGAGGTTCAATAACGGTCCACGCAGTCTCCACTTGATCGGCACGATTGAATAGCGTAGGGTCACCATCCATGGCATCGAGCAACAGTGTCTCGTAGGCAGTGGCGGGATCGACCCTGAAAGAATCTGTATACGAGAAGTTCATCTGCACCTGCCGGAGGTGCACCTCCGGCCCCGGAGCCTTGGCGCCAAATCGCAGCGCAATACCCTCGTCTGGCTGAATGCGGATGGTAAGAATGTTCGGCTCCATTTGATCATCCGGGCCAAGATGGAAAAACAGATGGGGAACACGCTTGAACTGAATCATTATCTCTGTGGTCTTCGAGGGCAGGCGCTTGCCGGACCTCAGGTAGAACGGGACATCTGCCCAGCGCCAGTTGTCCACGTAGAGCCTCAGCGCCGCGAATGTCTCCGTGTTGGAATCGGGTCTTACGCTATCTTCCTGGCGATAACCGATAACACTTTGGTCGTCCACCATGCCGGGACCGTACTGGCCACGGACCGCAGTTTCGGCCAGATTCTCCGGATTGATCGGTACGATCGCGTGGAGCACATCGGCCTTTCTGTCTCGCACGCTGGTGCCGCCGTAGCGTACAGGCGCTTCCATCGCGACGGTGGCAAGAAGCTGAAGCAGGTGATTCTGGAACATGTCCCGAAGGCAGCCTGCCTGCTCGTAATAACCTCCACGGTGTTCAACGCCGAGTGTCTCAGCTGCAGTAATCTGCACCTGGTCAATGTACCGGCGGTTCCAGATGGGCTCAATAATTGAATTGGCGAATCGAAAGGCGAGGATATTCTGTACCGTCTCTTTGCCAAGATAGTGATCGATCCGGTAGATCTGTTCTTCTTTTAAAGTGCGATGGATAGAGGCATTCAGATCGATTGCCGACTTCAAATCGCGACCAAACGGCTTTTCGAGGACGACCCGGGACCAGCCATCTCCGGGCTTATAAGACTCTGTGGTAAGTTTATGCGCTCCAAGCCTGGCTACGATATCCGCCATAAAGCTGGGCGGAGTGGCTAAGTAGAAGAGCCTGTTGCCCGCACGACCTCGCTGTTTTTCAATCTCATCTAACCTTGCAGCAAGCGTCTTGTAACCGTCCGGAGCAACGAAATCCGCTGTAATATAGTGAAGCCCCTTAACAAAACTATCCCATATACGAGCATCGAACGGATTGGCCTCTTTGCTCTCCTGGACGGCGGTTTTCATCGCGTCGCGGAACGATTCGTCCGTCATCGGAGTAACGGCATAACCGAAGACGGAGAAGTCTTCCGGAAGCAGATTGTTGCAGGCAAGATTGTACAGAGCTGGGATGAGCTTACGCTTCGTTAGATCTCCAGATGCGCCAAAGATTACAAAACTTACACCATCTGTCGGGCGCAATAAACCCGAAGGCGATGCGGACCGAAATTCGGGTGTAGCGGTTAGCTGCTGCGGAGAATCATGCGCATCGGATTGACTTTGAGACATCTGGTTTCGCTTTCGTGAGTATTCCGCTTTTATTGGCCCAACCTGATGCGTACATAGCATCCGGTTCGTAACCACTATTCTACCGTAACGCACGCATTTGCTACATTGACAGGGCATGTTGGCACTGGTATACTGGCAACACTCGCTGGTTATCGCAACCCAAATCGGTTTGTCCTGAGTATCTGGGAACCATGCTATCAAGCCGAAATGCCGGCATCCTATTCAAAATCCTACCACCGCTTGCAGCATTTGCATGCGTACATTACAGTGCGTGGCTAACCAACTGGTCAGGACGGCATGAGACGACACTGCTGATCCTGCTGTTCGCACTCGTCGGCTCCCTCTTACATCCACAACTTCGCCACTCCGTAATTACTACCCTTTGCTATGGCGTAGGGTTTCTTGCCGCCCGGGATATCATCTACACGCTGGGTATGCCCGTAGAGCTTCGTGCTGGAACCTATCACTACCTGCGTATAATAGCGTTGGGTATGATTTCGGCCCTAAGCATGCTTGCAGCATTGGCCGAAACGCTTCGCCCCGGGACGGTGTGGGCACGACGATGCTACTTTGCCGGTGCGTCTCTCTACTTTCTCGGCGCTGGGTTCAACACCTATATCGCATACAGGTCCTGGCAGGCAATTATCATGCTTGTTACAGGAGTAGCAGCACTGGCGGGTGTTATCTTTGCGCGCAATATCGTTGAGATGGAGCGCGAAGAGGATGTGGAGTCACCCGCAGATTCGGCAATTCACCAGGAAGAGCTACAAAAGCTGCATCAGCGAGTGCTCCAGCAAAAAGAGTGGCACGATCCCGATCTGGATCCCCAATGAGAGGCGTTAGCGGTGTGCGTCTGCCTCAGCATGCCAGAGTTTTAATAGCTCGGCTTCGCGCACCGACGGCAGCCCGGCCTTTAATACATAATCGATAGGTCGGCTTAAAGCCCACGACAAGGTGTCGGCTGCGGTTTCTGAAACCGGCCGCAATTTTAGTCCGGCCCCAATCGCGCGGCTCCCGTCGATTCTCGAAACTCCACGCACATCCGCAGTGTCCGGAATCCACACCGGCAAATCCGACCAGGCCTGAACTTCGTTGGCTTCCAGCCAATCCTCTTTAACGCGCGCGAGCGCGGGCATCGATTGGCCGTCCGCTACACATGCTGAAATCATCGCATCGAAGCTGAGCGTTTCAGCAGGCCCTACCGCATTGAAGATCCCAGTCGTCTTCGTTTCGGCCAAGTCCACCATCCAGTGCGCGAGATCTCGTACGTCTATGATCTGCACGGGGACGGAGCCATCCGCTGGAACCAACACCTCACCGCCTCGATGGATTCGCACGGGCCAGTAGGTGTAGCGATCGGTCGGGTCGTGCGGACCGACAATAAGGCCGGGGCGAATGACACACGACCTGCCCTCAAATCGCGATAGGGCAGCCTCTTCACATAGCGCCTTAAGCGGGCCGTAGGTTTCGCCATCGATCACCTCAATCGTTGGGTCATCAAGCACTCCAACTGCGCCGGTTTCATCCACATTCTCTTTGCTCAGTTCGGAATATACCGACACACTGGAGACGAACATGTAGTAATCGGCCGAATCCTTCAGGAGCTCTGCCGAGAGCGCGACGATCCGTGGGACATAGCCGCAGGTATCGATAACGCAGTCCCACGATCTGCCAGTAAGCGCCCCCAGGTCACCATTTCGATCGCCTACAAGATGCTCTGCATCCGGAAATAGTTCCGGATTGCGCTTGCCTCGATTGAAAAGCGTGACTTCGTGTCCACGAGAAAGCGCAATCTCCGCTACATGCCGCCCCAGAAATAGCGTTCCACCAAGTATTAGCAGCTTCAATTTTGACCTCTTTATCCGACGACACAGGCAGTAAACCGAAACGTAGATTTCAGTTTACCCGCAACCCCAGCCGACAATCAGTGACTTCGCACCCGAGCCGAAGGTGCGACATTTCGTTAGCCCAGGCTGCAAGGCCTGGAAAGCAGTCGTGCGAAGCTTTCGCTGAGCCCTGAAAGGGCGACATAAGTTATTGCATCGAAGCTGTGTCCAGGTTCCAAATCACACCCCTAATTTAGCAATTCCGACCTCCGAAGCGAAAGGGTACAGGAGCAGGCTGCAGGACAGTCGGATATAATGAACGATGTGAGTCGATTGCTCGCCCAAGGCGGCTAACCGGGAGATCAGGTTTATGCTCGATGCGCACACGCTGCATGTGCTGGAATATAGAAAAGTAATTGATAAGCTTGTGGCGTACACCTCCAATGGGATCGGGCGTGACTATGCACTTGCTCTCGAACCGCTGCCCTATCCGGAGACGGTAACGCGCCGTCTGCAAGAGACACGTGAGGCGCGCCTTCTTCGAGATAATGACAGCGGCATACCACTCGGTGGAATTCGAGACATCCGAGAAACGCTTGAGCGTGCGCGTATTCAAACGCAGCTCACCGGTTTCGAACTTGTCGAGATTATGTACACAGCCTCGGCGGCGCGCAGGATCCGTATGTTTCTGCTAAACCGGAAGGAGAGCGTTCCGCTCCTGGCCGAGATGGGCTCCAATCTGCCGGTCCTTCAAGCGGTCGAATCCAGAATTGAAAACTGCATCGGCGATGGTGGCGAAGTGAAAGACAACGCGTCGCCCGAGCTAGGGAAAATTCGGAGTCAGATTAAGATCACATCGGCTCGGCTGACGGACCGCTTACAGGGCCTGCTTGGAAGTGAGCGCTCCGGAACGCATATTCAGGATTTTGTTGTAACTGTGCGCGAGGGCAGATACTGCATCCCGGTTAAGGCCGAGCATGCCAGAGCTTTTGGTGGCATTGTTCACGACAGCAGCCAGTCTGGCGCGACTGTATTCATTGAACCAGCGCAAACTGTTGAACTTGGGAACGAGCTGAAACAGCTCTCCGTCCGTGAGGAGCAGGAGGTATCGCGGATACTTCGAGAGCTCTCGGCGCTGGTTGGATCTTACTACAACGAACTGCAGCAGATGACCACACTGCTTGGCCATATCGATGTCATTCATGCCAAGGCCGTACTCGCCGAGGAGATGGGCGGAATCGAGCCGGGGCTGAACCGGAAAGGAATCGTCAGGCTCTACTCAGCCCGGCATCCACTGCTTCCAGGGAATGTCGTCCCCATCGATATTGAGGTCGGCGATCGCTTTACAACGCTGCTTATCACGGGTCCGAATACCGGCGGCAAGACAGTTACCCTCAAGACAATTGGCTTGCTGACGCTGATGACGCAAGCCGGCCTTCAGATACCCGCTGGCGCCGACAGCACGATCTCACTCTTCGATCAGGTTTTTGCCGATATCGGCGATGAGCAGGATATTCAGCAGAGCCTCTCTACCTTCAGCGCTCACCTCAAAAACATCGTCAGGATTGTTGAGACCTCCGGATCTAACGCCCTCGTGTTGATGGATGAGGTTGGATCTGGCACCGATCCTGCAGAAGGCGCTGCTCTCGCCAAGAGCCTCCTCGATCATCTAAGCTCAATCGGAGCGCGGGTGGTTGCGACCACCCACTACGGCGAGTTAAAAGAGTACGCCTACTCGCGCGCAGGGGTGGAGAACTCATCGGTCGAGTTCAATACAGAGACTCTCTCACCGACCTATCGGGTCCTGGTAGGCGTGCCTGGAAGCTCCAACGCGTTCTATATCGCCTCGAGATTGGGCCTTCGCGCTGAGATCATCGACGATGCGCGCTCCTACCTCTCTCGTCGTGAGTTGGAGACCGGTGAACTGCTTCAACAGATCGAGAAGAGCCGCAAGATCGCGGCAGAGGCAGAGGCCGAGGCGAAGCGAGCCCGCGACGATGCTTATGCCGCGCGAGATGAGTACCAGAAGCGTGTCCAACAGATTACGGAAGCGCAGCGGACGGTGAGGCTTCAGGCCCAGGAGGAGGCACGCGACATTTTACGGCGCGCTTCGGATAAGGCAGAGAACATCCTGCGCGATCTGGATCGCTTGAACAAGGGAGCACGCAAAGCGCCCGCGGTTCGCCAGAAGATAAATACTCTACGCACCGAAACATTCACCGCACTCAAAGAGCCGGAGCCAGAGCCAATCGCGCTCGCCCCCATCGACCCCAACCATGTCTACAGGGCAGGGGATACCGTTCGCGTGATCTCACTAAATATGGATGGTCAGTTGCTCGAAGCGCCAAAAGATGGTGTGGCTCCCGTGCAGGTCGGCGCGATGCGCGTGACGCTCCCGGTAGTGCAGTTTCGGCCTCACACCACCGCCGATACCGCAAAAGGCGGTTTGGCCACGAAGAAACCTGCGCCATCCTCTGGAGCAAGCGAAATTGCGACGCGCAAGGCGATGCAGGTTTCTAGTGAGCTGATGCTGCGGGCGCTGCGTGCTGAAGAGGCGCAGTCTATGCTCGATAAGTACATGGACGATGCCTATGCTGCTGGGATGCATCAGGTGCGGATCGTTCATGGCAAGGGTACAGGGGCTCTGCGTCGAGTCGTGTGGGAGTTCTTGACCGGCCATCCGGCAGTTAAAGGGTGCAGACTGGGCGAAGAGGGCGAAGGCGGCGATGGCGTGACGATAGTGACGCTTGCAGCGAATTGAGGCTCAGAGGCGTAGCCTCTGAAACTCCCGGTTTTGGGTTTTTGGGGTGTTGGTGTTTGTGCTTTTTTTGTCGCCGATGGGTTTGCGCTTCGTAGGAAGCTCTTGCCCCGTGATAGTACTTTTGCAGGGCTCCGCCCGGGTTCCCTGCCGCCGCCGCGCAGCAAGGAATCAAGGCGGTAGGGGCGATCCCGCTAGGGAAGGCTCAGGCCGCCTGCCCTAAAACCCCTCGGCTATTTGATAAAGGGCCAAACACAGGGAAGAGGCATCATGGACGAGGGAAGAGCGCGTAGGTGATCACTGGTCCCTCATCCCTCTTGCCTTTTCCCTGTTCTGGTTTCGGCTTCGCGTTCGCTGTGAGTGTGTGCCCGGCAAGTTCGGGAGGCTGTTAATCCGTCAAGACACCGGGTTCACTGCGGACGCGTGAAGAATGAGCGATGTAACGCGGAGTGCAAACCAAACGCCTAATACCCGCCTTGTTATGTTTCGACGTTGCGGCTGCGAACTCACTGGCAAGCAAAGCCCTGCCACACCCCGAACACCTACTGGGATCAATCGACACTCAAGATAGATAGCAGGAGAGGACCAAACATGATCCGACGAATAACATTCTTAGTGATGGCAGCGTTCCTATCGCAAGCCTGCATGGCACAGGTCGGAGGGGGCAGCATCTACAACCAGGGCCAGGCAGGCGGGAGAGCCGCTGCGGAACAGAACGAAAGGCAGAAACGGGTAGTTTCACCAGACGAAAAGCCTGCAAGCCCAACCTCCTTTGTTCTCGATGCAAGTGTTTTGATAAATGTGCAGGCAGATGAGTATGTCGCGACATTCGGCGTAAACCAGGAGGGAACCACCCCTCAAGAGTGCCTGCAAAAGATGGACGCTACGATTGAGAAGTTCTCGTCCAGCCTGAAGGCGCTGGGCGTCGGAACCCACGACGTATCCGTGGATTATGTCGCTTTAAGCAAGTCCTACGGTTACGAAGTGACCAGCGATATCGCTAAAGAGAAACTGGTTGGCTTCGACCTTAAGAAAAATGTCATGGTTCACTATACGAACAAAGCGATGCTGGACAAGTTAATTGCCGCGGCAGCAGTCTTGGATGTTTATGACCTTATAAAGGTGGACTACATCGTGACCGATATCGCCGCAGTTCATTCGCGCTTGATAGACGCTGCCGCCGCTATCATCAAACGAAAAGCCGCTGCACACGGACGCCTTTTCGGAGTAGCGCTTAAGTCGTCCCCTCAGTTACTCGCAGAAAAGTACACTACCTACTCTCCCAGCGAGATGTACGACTCGTTTTCGGCTCTGGAAACGGAAGAGGTTAACAGTGGTTATTACCATCAGAAGTACATCGTACAGGGCGCTCGCAAAAGCCGCACGTTCTACTTCAGCGGATTGAACGCACGCCTCTTCGATCAGGTGATCAATCCTCTTGTGATGGATCCTCCGGTACAGTTCACTCTCTATCTCAAAATGCGATATGACATTGCCGCAGCAGGAAAGAAATAGGGACGGTAATCGGCGTCCGGCATACGTCGGATTTAGCCCTGAAGGGGCGTGAGAGGATAGCTCAGGGTCGAGGGCACTGGGAATCGAACGCGCCCCACCCACCACACCAATCATTCTATCCTCCTCGTTCTTCCTTGCGTGCCGCTGGCGCGCAAGAATGAACGCGGAGAATACAGAAATAGTTGGTCCCGAAAGAACCTGAATGGCCTCATCGACTTCATTGGAGTGACCGCTTCCCCGAAGGACTCCCTTCCGCTCCTGCCGAACTAACGAGCAATGACCACCCAACACACCCAGTACGAAATCTTCATCTCCTATGCCCGCGTGGATAACGCGCCCATTCCAGAAGGCGCTTCGGTCGGTTGGGTCACGGCTTTGCGAGATCACATCCTCGAAGATCATCGCCGGTTTTCCACGGAACCGCTTCAGATCTTCTTCGATATCGACGAAATCAAGGATCTGGACGACTGGCGGCATCGGATCCAGGCGGCGCTGCGCAGTTCGAAGATCCTGCTTGTCTGCCTTTCACCCGCCTATTTCGCCAGCAAGCCGTGCCGCTGGGAGTGGGACGAGTACCGTGCGCGACAGGCGCGGCATCAGATCGGTTCGGATAGTGTCGCACCGGTCTACTTTGTAGAGGCGCCAGATTCAAAAGAGGCCGATAACGCCCGCTGGCTGGATGAGCTGCTGCGCCACAACTACACCGATATCCGGCCCTGGTTCCCCGAGGGCGCGGCTGCCCTTCAGCGGCAGGAGGTGAAGGAGCGAATCGCCGCGCTTGGCGGCAGCCTTTGGGAGCGCATTCAGCGCGCGCGCAGCGTGCAGCAGGTGCCGGGCAACGTGCGCCGCGTGACTCCTTACTTTGTTGGCAGGCAACCCGAACTGCGCCGCCTGCACGAGGGGCTGGCGACCGGCGCGGTCGGTGTGGTAACGGCAGTACATGGGCTGGGCGGCCAGGGCAAAACAGAGCTGGCTGTCGCCTATGCGCATGCATGGGCTCATCACTATCCCGTGGGG
>CAIXIX010000069.1 GCA_903919615.1 uncultured Chthonomonas sp. | reverse complement strand
GGTGAGGGTCCCGTCACGCACGCCGATAACAAATCACACGCAAAACCCATGAAACAGGGCTATGCAGGAGCGCAACCATCATCACAAAAGATATGAATCATTATTAGGTTTCAGGCCCTGCAGCCCCGGTATCACCACACTCCGTACTTGGAAGGTATCTCCTTTATGGCAATCAGCGCCTCTGCCCATGAGCCCGGCGGGTCCGCAAACGCGAGGGCAAGCGCATCCGCATAGTCCGGAGAGGGAACTCCGCGTCGGCGCATCTCCTCCTTGCTCTCGAGCTGAATCTTGCCGGTATCCGTATATCGGTAGAGTGGTAAAGCGAGCTGTTGGATCAACTCCGTGTGATTGGGGATGGAGATTAACTCCTCTTCGGGATAGGCGGCGCCCGTTGGATCGAGTGGATCGGCCAGGTGGCGAACATGGGCATAGGTCTTTTCAAACCGGACGCGCAGCCGCCAGTAGAGTTCTGCTCTGAGGTTTCGAAAGCGCTCCTTGCTCGTCTTGCCATCTGGCCAGATGGCATCTCCCGGAGACTGTCCTGCGTTGATGGCGTTTGGACGGAATGAGAGTGACCTTTCGGTGCGGTTGAACTCCCCTCGAACGCCGGCGCCGATGCCAACACAGTCGTAATTAAGGGCGACGGCCTGCATTTCGACGCATGCGCTGCTCGCAATGGATGCGGACTGAAGCAAGTCCATCTGAGCCCAACTCCGGATCTCAGTTACTTTCGGCCCAAACCTGCATATCAGCACATTCGAACATCTGCCCTCATCGGCAATATCCCATCCTGCCACCGGCTGGCCAGATGTTTTTAGAGCCAGATTGACAGCAGCTTGAACCCATCGTCCTGGAATGCACACGCCTTCTATGGAAGCTGAGTAATCGATATCCAGCTCCTGTGCGATGATCACCGGATCGCCAATGCGGCGCTTCTCACGCTCGTACCAGTCCTCATCCTTTCGCGGATCATCTCGCCAGTGAAAGGTGAACACGGGCACGGTGCCGCTATAGCGGCGCGTATAGAAGGGGTTGCCTGTACCGTTTGGAGTGGAGACATCGATGCGGACTCGCGTTGTTTGGCTGAGCGCCGCTTCTACGGCTTTCGGGTTCGGCAAAAAGGCAGCCTCGTCCACAAAGTAGCGCGATTTTCTGCCACCTCGGCCGAGCTCGGCGCCGCCCTCACCTGTTATCGTATTGCCCCTATTCGGGTTGAGCAGGGTGCAGTACTTATCGTGCTTTGCGCGATTAAAGCTGCGAGGCAGCATCCAGTGCGGAAGATTACGGATGAGATAGCGAATCTTTTCAAAGATGCAATCCGGATTGTCACGATCGTCAACCAGGTCGAGCTTTCTGCTGCCAAAGCCTGTGCTATCGCCATCGTTAAACAGCCAGCAGTGAACGGCATAGGCTGAGCACAGCCAGGTGAATCCCACATCTCTGCTCTTTTCTGCAAGCCCGCACTCCTGGAGTGTATCGCGCTCCGAAAGCCACTGAATGAACTCCGCCTGGCGCGGAAATAGATCGAACGGAAGCGACGATACTTGCTCTCTCGGATCAAAGGTCCATGCCCAACGTCCTATCCAGAACACGGGGTCCCGTCGGCACATCTCCAGCTCAAACGCGATCTTCGCAGGATCAGTGCCAATGCTAGCAGTGATCTCCAAGCGTCTTGCGATGGAGTTGAATAAGGTCATCGAGCGTGATACTCCTCAGATCCTTCAATGCCGTTTCGATCTCATCATATCCTGGTCCGCCTGCTCCATCTTTTGCCACCGCTTCGGTTGGCCTGCCTAGCACGCGGTTTATGAGGTATTCCGCGGCCTGACGATTAGGGGGCACCTTATAGGTAGCCAGGGGATCGTCTGCTGTTGGTTCAAGTATCTTCGTTCCTCTCGACAAATTGATGAGACCATCGATGAGACCCGGGAGTGCCTGTTCGATTTTTTGATCGGGCGTAAGCTCTGCGGGACGGTCAGGTCTCCTTGTAGCTCTCGCCATTAGCCCCTCCGTTTCCTTACTACACCAAAAGGCAAGCCCACTCTCCATCCGACCGGCACGCATCCAATGTCATCGACTTCATCAACCTTCTCCAAACATGCAGGATAACCGACGGATGTGTAGAATCTCGGATCAGCCCATGTATGGAGAGTTGCAGCAAAAAATGCCCACCAATAAACCTGTTCCGCGCCTGCTCGTCGTTGGCGGTGGCGGATATGTCGCCTCCCTCTTGCTGCCCTTCCTGGCGCAGCGATATTCGCTCCGCGTGTTCGATCTGAAAGCGCCTGCGGATCCGTCGATACCTGTTGAATTTATCGAAGGTGATGTGTGCGATCCGGATGCCTTACGAAGTGCCGCGGAAGGCATGGAACTGCTGCTCTACATGGCGATGGGGCCCAATAACTGGACTCTGCCAACCTTTATCGGCGCCTCGTTCGATGTGAACATCAAGGGAGTCTATCTTGCGCTGCATGCCGCCCATGAGGCCGGTATTCCGCATGCTGTGTACACCAGCAGTATGTCTGTGTACAACGGCGACCTGTACAAGAGGTACTTCCCAGACGAGGAGATCACTCCAGATTCACGGCATGTTTACGGATTCACGAAACTGCTGGGTGAAGAGTGCTGCCGACTGGCTAGCCGCGAGTGGGAAATGTCGATCAACGCGCTGAGGTTATGCCTGCCGACTTCCGAAGAGCGGTGGATGCAGGAGACATGCGTCGGCACACCGACAATAATGACGACAGCCGAGGATGTTGCGCGAGCCGTGATTGCCGCGCTTGAATTTCGCGGCGCAGGGTTTCAGCCCTTTATGATCTCTGGCGACTACGAGCAGAAGCTAATGAACATGGGGCGCGCAAAGCGCCTGTTAGGCTGGGAACCGCTGGCGCGGCCTGTACGACCGGCCGAGTAAATGGAGCGATCCGTCTCGTCGCTTATTGTAGAATACATACGTCTACATTATATTGTACGTTCCCAAGGCACCTTTTTACCGCTAGCCCGAAAAAAAGTTAAAAAAAATGAAAAATCCCCTGCAGAGACGCCTCTGCAGGGGATTTTATTAGACATACGTCGCAGGGATTCCGACTAACAACACATTCTACTTTGCTTGTCGTCTGCGGCGGCGCGCAGCAAATCCGCCAAGAGACAAAGCGCCGATCAACATGGTCGCGTAGCTGCCTGGCTCCGGGGTGATGATAAAGAGCACGCCGTTGCCATTGCCACCGGAAGTATTAACGCCGGCGAAAATGCCCGGTTGAATCTCGGTGAGGCCCGAGTAAGACGCTCCACCATCTGTCGTGCCATTGAATCCCAGGAGCGTACTAAACTGACCACCGGGGATAAAATACGACCATGCCGTTCCATACCCATTGCCTCCCTGACTCGTGGTACCCATCAGGGTGAGAGCATCTCCGAGTATCAGCGAATTAGCTGGCGCCGAGCCATCATATGCCCCGCTTGCCGAGAACGAGTACAGCGTCTGTTCGGTGGGCGTGAGCCCAGTTGCGTTGGATATTTGGTAGATAGAGCCAGTACCATTCACACCGCCAGAGTAGGTGCTGCCGTACAGGTTGCCATAGGCAAGCACTGGCGTGCCGGTTGGTCCGGTGCCGTCGCCACTTCCCTGCCCCGTGAAATCGTACACGTCGTTGATACTAACAGTGCCCACGGGACTATCAGGATTAGTTACCGTTAGGGAAAAGATTCCTCCGTTCCCTGACCCATTCAATCCGGTTTGTAGTGTGCCAAAGAGCGTGACGCCACCACCAGGGTTGCTCGTGACCGCAACCCCACCGCCAATGCCACCACCAGGGCCGGTAGCGCTGGTAGGTGAGAAATCGTATAACGTGACTCCGTTAGAAGGAGACGCGGTTGATGCATACGGGTCCAAAACTTCAAAGACGGTACCTGGCGCACCTGCGCCGCCAGCGCCACCCGTATTGGCCACGCCATACAGATGTCCACCATAGAGACTTAGCTCACCCGCGGCAACTTCATTTGCAGCGAAATCATACAGGTCATGGTACGCATAACCCGTGTTGGTTTTCGCCAGCTCAAACACATCGCCGAAAGTATTCGCGCCGCCAGTCGTAGTGGTTCCGAAGAGATTTCCAGAGACGTCCGAGATAACGCCGCCACCCGGAATGCCCCCATCACTTGTTCCGCCGCTAAAGGTATAGACGGTACTTAGAGAACTTGTGCCCACGTGAGGATTGACACTGTACACATTGCCAAAGCTGCTCGCACCGTCACCTTGAGTCGTGCCAAAGAGCAGATTCGTCACTGGATCGAACAAAAGATTGCCAGTGGGCGTTATTGGTGTCGTAGGAAGGAAAATGCGGGTATCGGGAATCTGCGCCTGGGCTACCGGGAGCAGAGAGGCGAAAAGCGCTGCGGCAATGCCGGCGCCGAACACCATCTTGAGTGAAGTGGGCCTTTTAAACATTTAGTCTCCTCGTTTTGGCAGCCTGACAGGGGCTGCGTTTTTTACGGCGCGCGGGGCCGTATGCAAATCTGGTACCGGCTACTTTCTTGCTCCTAAACCGGGAACCGGGAACATCCTAACTTACCGAATTACTATACCCTTTGATAAATAATTCTCAGATATCGTAATGTTTATATTATTAACAATGAAACATTTGTCGTGAATGCAGTCATCTCCACGATTAGGCAGGCGACAAAATAAATCCCCTGCAGCGCAAGCGCTCTGCAGGGGACACTTTTCCAACACGATTAGTTCACAAATCGCAAATGCTAGGCTCGCTTCTTACGCTTTCGTGCAAGGATACCGCCAAAAGTGACAGCTCCAATCAGCATCGTCGCATAGCTGCCTGGCTCAGGGGTGATAATGAAGAGAACTCCGGCGCCATTTGCTCCACCACTAATGTTGACCCCTGCGAAGACTCCAGGCTGGATCTGTGTAAGCCCAACCTGGGGATTGCCACCCAGTGTGGTGCCACCATCGAAGGAGATCAAGGGAGTGAGTTGACCGCTTCCTAAGTTATACGACCACGCTACGCCAGCGCTGCCGGTACCACCTGAGCTTGTGGTGCCTAGTAAATAAGCCCCATCTGCTACCAAAGTGCCGAGTGGATAGGCGCCATCGGCCCCACCAGTGAACCCATAAAGGGTCTGATAAGTCGGGGTGCCATTAAGATCCGAGATTTCATAAAGGACGCCTGCGCTGCCAATTCCCCCGGCAGAGGTCGCTCCGAACAGATCTCCGTATGCGATGAGCGGTGCGGCTACGGGGCCATTGCCATCCGTTCCATTATTCGCAAAATCGTACAGGTCCGTTGCCACAGCCGACGGAGCTGCCGGATTCGCTACAAGGAGCGAGTAGACATCTCCATAACCGTAGGTGCCACCCTGGCTTAGCGCGCCGTAGAGGGTTACACTACCGCCCGGGTTATTAACGAGTGTGACGCCTCCAGAAGGTGACACACCACTGATAGGGCTAGTTGGAAAATCGTACAGATCAGTATAGGTTGGCGTAGCGCCCGCTGCACCCTGAATCTCGAACACATTGCCATTTCCGTAGGTTCCGCCGTTGACGGTGGTACCGTACAGATTTCCATAGGCATCCGACTTTAGTTCACCGACCATCGCAAGGTTAGGATAGGTCAGCGTGAAATCGTAAACGTCCTTGTATGTATAGGAAGGCCCGGACTTGACGAGTTCATAGATTCCGCCGGTGTTATTTGTGCCGCCATACGTGGTGGTGCCGTAAAGATTTCCGGATACGTCGGAGATGACGCCGCCGCCAGGCACACCGCCATCTGTACCGCCACTAAATGTGTAAACGGTTTGCAGCGAGCTAGCGCCCACATGAGGATTTACACTGAACACGGAACCGAAATTCGTCGCGCCGTCACCCTCGTAGGTCCCGAATAGCAGGTTAGTGGTAGGATCTGAAAACAGGGTACCAACAGAATTAAGGTAGTTGCTCGGAAGACTTATGCGGGTATCTGGTATCTGAGCCTTCGCTCCTACCAGTGCGCCACTTAAAAGCGCGGCGGCAGCAAATGCGCTAAATGCAACGGAAAAGGATAGTGGCCTCTTGTGCAATGTTGTTCTCCACGTATACGCGGCCGTTTACGGCAGCCGTGCGCAATCCAATTAAAGGGGTATGAACCTACATGGGTAGCGCGCCGTCGTGGGAGCAAAATAAGGCAAAGGTGCAAAACTTAAACGCACCCTAATCTCTTTATACCATCGATTCGGACGGATTGCAACATTTTCGTTAAATACAATATTGATGTCAGGCCACGTTCACACCGCGAGCAACGCATCTGGCGCCTCGCAATTAACTAATCCCTCTTCCCTGCATCCCTCTTCCCTGCATCCCTCTTCCCTGCATCCCTCTTCCCTGCATCCCTCTTCCCTGCATCCCTCTTCCCTGCATCCCTCTTCCCTGCATCCCT
>CAIXIX010000068.1 GCA_903919615.1 uncultured Chthonomonas sp. | reverse complement strand
TCGAGATCTAGCGCGCCAAAGTCGAAATGCAAACGTGGAAATGGCCGGGCCAGGTGATAAGGATGACGCGGAAACGGCAGTTCAGGAAGCCTGATGATATCTTCGTCATCGTCGGCCTGAGGAGTCCCGGGGGCAAACAGGAAAACACGATGTCCCTGCGCACGCAACGCAGATCTCAGCGTGGCGACCGAAGTAACGACCCCGTTTGCTACGGGGCTATAGCATTCTGAGAAGAGGGCTATTCGCATTCGGTTCTAAGTATCCTTTGCAGACCCGACCTCACCATGGACATCGGCAATCCCTCGCAGGGCATGCCCATTATAGCTCTATCAAAGTGATTCGTCAATTATGAGTGTTAGTTGATATCTAAATACCATCTACTGGTCCACGCTCAGCTCGGTTCGGAATTTACAGGAGGTGTGCACTATTTCACACCCCTAAGGTCCACGGAGGTCAAATCGATTTAGCCGCTTCCGTTTATATCTTCGCTGGGCCCTGCAGTGTATAATCTCTACGGTTAAGAGTGTGGCAGCGAGCCACGTGTCGCAATCTACTCGAGTGCGATTGTGTTTTTGCAGCCGCAATGTTTATCGAAAGGAATATCGCTTGTGAAACAGGTACGCGTAGGCGTTATCGGTCCGAGCTGGTGGGTGGACTACTGGCATCTGCCTGCGCTGATCAGCCATCCGGATGCTGAGATCGTTGCGCTTTGTGGTTCTAAACCACGCGAGGCTTCAGAGATTGCGCAGAAATACGGCGCCGGCAAAGAGGTTCCGCTCTATACAGATTACGAATTGATGATGGATGAGATCAAGCCGGACGGCGTTATCGTATGTACGCCAAACGATGTTCACCATCCAGCAACCATGGCTGCGCTTTCGCGGGGCATCCACGTAACCTGCGAGAAGCCAGTTGCTCTGAATGCTGCTCAGGCTCGCGAAATGGCGAAAACCGCTGAAGAGAAGCAGTTGATTGGCATGAGCAACTTCCCTTATCGCGCCAATCCGGCGGCCACCGAACTGAAAGCACAGATAGCGGCGGGTTACGTCGGAAAAATTCTGCATGTTTCTGGCCAATATCACGGCGGTTTTGGTCTGCACAATCGCCCCGGATGGCGTGGTTCACGCGAGCACAGTGGCTCTGGTATTCTCGGTGATCTCGGATCTCACTTGATTGACCTCGCCAGGTATACGATGCAGGACGAGTTCTCCGCCGTCACTGCTTCTTCGCTGACAGTGCTGCGAGATCTCGACCCGGAGAATCCGTCTGCACTGCACCTGTTTCGCTCCGAAGACCCTCGAGTTGGCGATCGAAATGATGATTCCTGCGCTTTTCTGGCAGAGTTCAATTCGGGCGCACAGGGTATCTTCCACACGAGCTGGATTGCACACCAGGGCGCCTATACGCAGCACCAGGAGCTGGAAGTTTATGGCACCGAGGGGCGTTTGAGATTCCTGGCTACTCATACTGGCACGTACTTAAAAGGGCTGAAGGTGGGCTCAAACCGCTGGGAAACGTTCAACGTTGGCGGCACGGTGCTTCACGATGAAAATGGCGACGACGACGAAGACTACTTCCGGCCAGGGCGTCATAACGCTACCAACAACACCTATCGTTGGATTGAAGCGATCAAAAACGGAGCGACGACGATCACTCCGGATCTAGTGGACGGATTGCGAGCGCAACTCGTAATCGATGCGGTAATCAAAGCCAGCGCTGAAAGGCGCTGGATAGATGTCGATCCACTGTAGTTAGCGAGTACTCAAACTCAGGCGCACGATTCAAGCGTGCGCCTGATCCTTTTCATCTCCTGCTCTGTTGAGCACTTCGCGATAGGGATAAGCGCATGCATCTACGCCACTCTCATCTTCACCTTTTCGTCCTGGGACTCGCGGCAGCCACCGCTACTGCATTCGCTCAGGACAGGCTGCCAACTGCTCCGGGATACGACTCATATCGCGAGTTTAACAAGCTCGTTCGCGATGCACGGAGTGCGATGATGCAGTCCTCTCCGAGTCAGTTTCAATGGACGGCCGACGGTAAGGCGCTGCTGTTTCATCAGGATGACAAGACGCGACGGCTCGACCTCGCAACGGGAGCCGTTTCCGATCCGACCGCAGCGGATGTACCGGCAAGCCAGCCCGATGGCCGAGGCGGTGGCCGATTTCGCGGAGGTGGGCCGGCGCGCGGTCGGCAGGCGACCCAGGCCGAATCCCCGGATCACAAGCTTAAAGCGATCTTTAAGGACCGCAACCTCTTGATTGGCGATGCCGACAATGACCGCAATAACCATCAGATTACTACCGACGGCAGCGCACAATCGCGCATCAAATATGGCAGCGCGAGCTGGGTGTATGGCGAAGAGCTAGAACAACGCTCTGCATTCTGGTGGGCGCCAGACAGTTCTCAGATCGCTTACTATCGTTTCGACGAAAGCAAAGTTCCAGACTACATCACGCTTAACTCGCAGGTCAACATTCAGGATGGTTACGATGCGGAGGCCTATCCAAAAGCAGGTGGCATTAACCCTGTAGCGGAGATCTTCGTCTACAGCCTTGCCACCAAGAAATCGGTGAAGGTTGATACACGAGATGGCAAGCCATTTGAAGATGCCGCCGTTGGCTACTATGTCTACAACGTGCGTTGGTCTCCTGATGGTAAAGAGCTGCTCTACAATCGAACCGACCGCAAGCAGAAGACGCTGGAAATTGCCGCTGCGGATCCTGTTACTGGCACGTCGCGGGTGGTACTTCGTGAAACGCATCCCGAAGGCTACACCGAGAATCTGCCGGGCGTTACCTTCTTAAAGGATGGCAAGCGATTTCTATTTGTCTCGTCACGCAATGGGTACAAAAATCTTTATCTTTATGATATCACTGGCAAACTAATTAACGCAGTGACGGCAAATCCGGCCGATCTTGGCGAGATCATTCGTGTGGACGAAGAGGCTGGCAAAGTCTACTACACGGCGCGCGATGGCGACAACGCAATGAAGCTGCAGTTGCATAGCGTCAGCCTGAACGGCGCTGACGACAAGCGCCTCACCGATCCGACTCTTACGCACTCAATTAATCTGTCGGCAGATGGAAAGTACTTCGTCGATACGGCTGAGAGCCACGATCATCCGGCTCTCAATCAGGTTATCGATACCGCCGGCAAGCGTGTTGCGCTGATCTTCAAGCCAGATAGCTCGAAAATGGACGCGCTAAAGATTCCGCCTGCAGAGCTGATCATCTGCAAGGCTGCAGACGGGAAAACCGATCTTTACGGATTGCTCTACAAGCCGAAAGGCTTCGATCCTTCAAAGAAGTATCCACTTCTGATCTCTGTTTATGGCGGCCCCACTGTCTCAGTCCTCAGCGAACGATATGGAACGCCCAACTCATTAACCGGACTAGGCTTTCTTGTAGCCTCCTTCGATAATCGTGGCACTCCAGGGCGCGGAATTGCGTTCGAACAGGCGACCTACCAGAAGCTAGGCATTGTGGATATCGACGACCAGGCGGCAGGCGCTGCGTACCTGAAACAGAGGCCCTACGTCGATGCCGCGAGGATCGGTATTTTCGGTACCTCTTACGGTGGATACGCGTCGGCCATGGCTCTGCTGCGACACCCGGAAGTGTATACTGCGGCATCTGCGATGTCGGCCGTAACAGATTGGCGCAACTACGATACCGTTTATACAGAGCGATACATGAGCCTTCCACAGGACAACCAGTCTGGTTACGAAGCGGGATCTGCTATGACCTATGCTGAGAAGCTGAAGGGCAAGCTGATGATCTACTACGGCACTGCGGACGACAATGTTCACCCGTCCAATGCTTTTCAGTTGATCTCCGCTCTCCAGCGCGCTCGCAAGGGGTTCGAAGTCCAGGTTGGTCCGGATCTCGGCCACACAGCGCTGGATCATGATAGGATGGTTGAGTTCTTCTTCGACGCGTTCAATATGTGGGCACGTCCATAGGGGCAGAAATTATGCGCCATGATCATCGGGAAATAAACCGCCGAAACTTTCTGGGTATCGGTCTTGGGGGTGTCCTAACCGCCGTTACCGGGCTTAATCCCGCAGCAGCGGGAGTGGCGCCTGTTTCGGCAAATGCGCGTGCGAAGCGAGTTCTTGTTCTGTTTGAGCAGGGGGGAGTATCGCAAATCGATACGTGGGATCCCAAGCCCGAAGCGCCTGTCGAGCACCGATCCCCCTTCAAGCAGATAGGCACTGCTGCGGACGGAATGTACTTCACAGAGCTGCTGAGCAGAACTGCGAAAGTTGCCAACCACCTCACCGTCGTACGCTGCATGACTCAGCCAACTCCGGGCATAGGTAACTCGCACCCGCTTGGGTCTCAGTATATCTACTCAGGAGAGGCTCCCGGCGGTCCCGTTGAACTGCCGGACATGAGCTCGATTATTGCTGCTCGCATGGGCACTTTGGCGCCGTACCTGCCTTCAAATATTCTGGTTCCTGGCACCGATGAGCAGGCTGGCGCCTCGAGAATTGGTTTTCTGCCTCCTGGTTTCGCAGTCTTCAAGACGGGTGGAAGCCCCGCCGACCCTGGATGGCGCGTTCCAAACCTGGGCCTCGCCGCAGGGATCGATGAACGTCGGTTCAAAGACAGGCACGATCTGCTTAACTCTCTGGATGTGGGGTATCTGGGCGCGGCGCACGCGCGCGATGCGGATGCCATGCATGCGCTGATGGAGCAGGCAGCGGATATGCTTACGAACCCGCAGACACGCAGAGCCTTCGACTTGTCTACCGAAACGGCTGCCACTAAGGAGCGTTATGGCCTGGGGCATCGCGGGCAGTGTTATCTGCTCGCACGGAAGCTGATTGAATCTGGTGTGCGCGCTGTTACCGTTGATGTGCGCGAGCCAATGAACTCGTATCGAGACGGGCGCCCCATATCCTATTCGGGTGGCAGCAATATGAACTGGGATCATCACGATGCCATCTACTCCACGTCGCACACGAATATTCCTAATGGCGGACCGGGAGCAGGTCGGTTTGGTATTGGGACCTGGCCGATGATGGGCTCGACGGATCAGGCATTTTCCGCTCTTATTGAAGACATGCATCAGCGCGGACTGTTGGCCGATACGCTTGTCTGTTTTGTTACAGAGTTCGGGCGTACACCTCGCGTCAACGACAGGCAAGGGCGCGATCACTGGACAAGCGCGTTCAGCTTTGCGTTCGCTGGCGCAGGCGTACCTGGTGGTCAGGTTGTTGGCGCGACAGATCGCGATGGCGGATATATTACGAGCTCCAATGCCTACACGATTGAAGACTACGCGGCCACCGTGTACGAGAAGCTGGGTATCGACCGCAGTATTCCATTGCAGACGCCTATCGGCAAGCCTTCCTACCTGGCCTCGAAAGGGAAACCGATACCGGAGCTGTTCGCATGAAATTGAATGCATTCGCTTTTGTATTATCGATGGGGCTCGCGTCCTCGCTGGCTGCACCCGTGCTTGCATCCGGAACAACTGCAGCCATCGCCGATAAAATTGAAGTATATCCGCAAACCGTCGCCCTTCGCAGTAAGCGAGACTGCAGACAGGTCGTGGTAACAGGCTACTTCCATGGATTGCCGAGGGACCTCACGAGGACGGCTGTGTTTTCAAATCGGCCACGAGATTTGGTGACCATCGACAATGGCATGATGCGTGCTGCGGCAAATGGCACTGAACACATCCGAATAACAGCATCTGGGCGCACGATCGATCTGCCTGTTTCTGTATCTGGTGTTCAGGATCCCGATCCCGTTAGCTTTAAGTTCGAAACGCTTCCCGTGCTCACGCGTCAGGGCTGTTCGACAGGATCGTGCCATGGCGCTCCGCATGGCAAAGGCGGCTTTGTTCTCTCCCTTTTCGGGTACAACCCGCAAATGGATCGTGTTTCGCTCACTCGTGATGGCCTAACGCGCCGAGTAGATTTGATGCAGCCAGCCGATAGCCTCATCATCAAGAAGCCCATGCTAGAGCTGCCCCATGTCGGTGGCAAGCGTTTACACCGGCAAGATGAGGGGTATCGTGTGCTGTTCAACTGGATCTCAGAAGGAGCATACGCGGAGCTTCCAGCTACCGAGTGCTCCTCCATTGAGGTGTATCCGAAAGGCGAGCAGAGGCTAGGTCCGGATGCGGCGACACGACAGATCAGCGTCCTCGCACACTACTCGAATGGGCAGATCCGCGACGTCACCCGTATCTGTGCGTTTGATACCTCGAGCGCTTCAGCAGCAACCGTAGACTCACTGGGATACGTAACGGGACATTCGCGCGGTCAAACTGCAATTAGCGTGCGCTACCTCGATAAGCTTCTGTCTGTGCATTTCACGATGACCGAGCCGACGCCAGGCTTTAAATGGAATGAACCCCGGCCGACGAACGATATTGACCGACTTGTAAATGAGAAGCTGCAACAGCTCCAGTACCTGCCATCCCCCGTCTGTTCCGACTCTGAATTTGTTCGCCGTGTCTACCTGGATCTGACGGGCCTGCTGCCGAGTGCGGACCAGACACGTGATTTTCTTGCCGACAATTCGCCCGACAAGCGCGTCAGAGTTGTTGATAAGCTGCTGAATTCTGAGGAGTATGCGCGCTTCTGGGCATTGAAGCGGGCAGATTTGATGCGTGTAACGCCAAACCGTTTGAAAGAGGGGCGGGCCGAGCTCTATTCGGACTGGATCGTCGATTCGATCAGGCAGAATATGCCCTACGATCGGTTTGCGCGCAGCCTGGTCACGGCGTCCGGGGACACCAAGAAATCGCCAGCCGCCTGTTATTTCGTTGCAATTCCAACGCAGGAAGAGCGAACTGAGATGACAGCGGAGATATTTATGGGCTCACGTGTGGAGTGCGCACGCTGTCATAACCATCCGTTCGAAAACTGGACCATGCGCGATTACTACAGCATTGGCGCCGTTTTTGCGCGAACCCAGGCCGATGACAAAATGGTGCGCCTGGCATCGACAGGGGAAGCCACCAACCCGACAACGGGCGAAGTGATGGCGCCGTTTGGCGTTCAGAAGGGCGTTAAACTTGGGGATGGCGATGACCGTCGCGTTACCTTTGCAGATTGGCTGGTGCAGCCGTCCAATCCGTACTTTGCGCGCGTAGCCGTGAACCGCATCTGGGCTTCGCTCATGGGGCGCGGCATCGTAGAACCCATCGACGATTTTAGATCGTCAAACCCGCCCTCTAACGGACCTTTGCTCGATCACCTTGCAACTGAGTTCATTCACAGTGGTTATGATTGCAAAGCCCTCATTCAGTACATCTGTTCCAGCAAAACGTATCAGCGCAGCGCCGGAACGAACGCGTCCAACCGCATGGAGGATCAGCTCTTCTCGCATGCCCGTGTTCGTATGTTGACGGCGGAGCAGTTAAAGGACGCAGTTGGCCAGGTTACACACACCTTGCCTTCACCGACCGTGGCACGGCATCGCTACGCTACCGAGGCATCGTTCCCGGAGAATTCGACTTTTACGCAGACGTTCGGGCAGCCGGAGCGCACGTCGTCCTGCGCATGTGAACGGCAGACTGCGCCCACACTGCTTCAGGCTCTCGAACTGTTGAACGGCGGCACCCTTTACACTATGGCGGGGCAGTCGACAGGCTACTATTTCAACCTGCCCGATGATAAGCTGGTTGAAGATCTCTATCTTGCCGCTCTCAGCAGGAAGCCGACGGAGAAAGAAGCGAGCATCGCTAGAGGCTTCTTGAAGCGATCTGTCAATCGAAATTCGGAGATTACCGATCTGGTCTGGAGCCTGCTTAACACGCGTGAATTCATTTTCCAGCACTAAATTCATTGGAGTAGGGTCTTTGAAATTGAAATTTCTGTTTTGCCTCTTGCTTCCAACGGTTGTGTTCTCATCGCTCAGCGCGAAATCTCGATCCGATGTCAGCTTTGTTCGAGACGTTGCGCCTGTTCTGCTAAAGCGCTGTTCCGGATGCCATGGCGAGAAGATCAATCTTGGCGGATATCGGGTGAGCAGCTTCAACTACCTGATGAAAAAAGGCGCCTCGGGCCAGGCGGCCGTAACGCCGGGCAAGCCGGAGGGTTCAACGATTTTCAGGTTGATCTCCACCTCACTCCCGTCCATGCGGATGCCTAAGGGTGACGATCCACTAACCACGGCTCAAGTTCTGGTGATTAAGAAGTGGATCAGTGAAGGGGCGAAATTTGATGGAACCGATCCTGCAGCGTCGCTTCGATCTGCGATGGGCCCACGCCAGCATCCTGCCGCTCCCACGATTTATAGATCCGCACCTCCGGTGCTCGCGTTATCGTTGATAAGTGGTAGCGCCGCAGGGGCGCCTGTTGTCGCCGTGGGTGGTTACAACGAAGTCACGCTGTGGGATGCATCCAGCGGTTCGCTTCTCCGGCGCATTGGTGATCTTCCGCAGCGCATTCAGGCCCTGTCCTGCAGCGCAGACGGCAAGTATCTCTTGGTAGCAGGGGGAACGCCGGGCGAGTACGGCGAAGCATCGCTTGTAGATCTTCATTCCGGCGGCAAGCCAACCGTTATCTGCACCGCGACGGATGTACTTCTTACAGCCGTCTACAGCCAGGACGCGACGCGAATTGGAGTTGGCGGGGCAGATGGCGCGGTAAGCGTTTTTGATGCCTCTACGCTTAAGAAGATGTGGACCAGCAGCCTGCACTCCGATTGGGTTACCAGCATCAGCTTCAGTGCAGATGGAAACTTTGTAGCTAGCGCGAGCAGGGATATGACGGTCAAGCTCCATAATGCCGCCGACGGCAGTCTCTACACCACGTACTCCGGCCATTGCAAACAGCTTGGGCAGTACAAAGGTCAGGACCCCGTATACAGCGTTCGTTTTCTATCTACCGGCTGTGACGCATTAAGTGCCGGCGGCGGCAAATGGATACAGGTCTGGAATGCCGAGAAGGCGAAAGAGGACTCAGGATCCGCAGCGGATATGGAGGAGCGCTTCGCGAAGCAGGGGCACACTCGTTATCTGCCTCACAATTCGCCGCTTCCTGTGTTTGCGCTCGCGATGAGCGGTAATAGCCTGTTCGCCGCGAGTGGAGACGGAGCAGTCCGCGAGTTCGATATAAACGGGCTTAAGGAAGTTAAGACCTACACGGGGCATAAAGACTGGGTCTATTCACTGGACTACAATGCAGGAGATCATCGCTTAGCGAGCGGCGCATTTAACGGCGAAGTACGCATCTGGAACACCGATACCGGCGAGTGTACGTGCAGGTTTGTGGCGCAACCGGGAGCAATAACCAAGAAGGTAACGCTGCGCTGATGCAGCACCGTTCTAACCGTACCTTCGAAATATGAGGGGATTATCGTTGTGCAAAATTCAATTTCCATCGCATCCTACAGTTTTCATGGCCTCCTCGCTGAGGGCAAGATCGACGCATTTGGCTATCTTGAGAGCTGCAAATACCGTTATGATCTGAACACGGCAGATTTCTGGAATGGTTTAATAGGCACCGCAGATGAGAACTACATCATCAAGCTGCGTCAGGAGGCGGACGCCCGCGGCATTGAGGTTGTGAATTACCACGTCGACGGCGTTCACCTTTGGGAGGATGATCCCGAGGCGCGTGAGCGTAACTATCAAGGCGCTATAAAACATCTGCATCTTGCTGCCCTGCTCAGAGCAAAGACAGTTCGTTTTGACACAGGTGGCGGAGTCGGACCAATCAGCAACGAACAGATGGACTATCTGGCAACGCGGTACCAGGAGTACGCCAGATTTGGCGAAGAGTATGGCTTCTTGGTCGGTCCTGAGAACCATTGGGGGCTGTCACTTTATGCCGACACGATGGAGAAGCTTGCGCTCGCGGTGGATCATCCGTCTTATGGAATTCTGCTGCATATGGGACATTGGGAAGATTGCTCGCCAGATGACGGAGACCGACGACTGGCCCGATGGGCTGTGCACACGCATGTAGACGCCAATGTGACGCGAAACGATCTTGCGACGCGCATGGATATTTTGCTGCACGCTGGATACCGTGGCTGCTGGGGCGTGGAGCACCACTCGGCGCAGAATGAATATGCTGAGGTGGCCTACCAGCTTGCAGAAGTGCGCCGGGTTCTTGCTCGAAAGCTCTGGGATATTCAGAATCGGCAGACACAGGATTTTGCCGCATCAGTCAAGGACGGCAATCCGCTACTCACCGAAGAGCAGGAGCGAGGCTAGGTTTTGCTTGACCAGTTGATTGCATCGTGGAGACCAGGCTCTGTGAAATTTTTCTGCTTCTTTTGTTTTCTTGCAGTTAGCATTGCTGCATTCGCACAGGTGGACCCAAGAGGGCCTGTTCAGGTCCGAGGAATGCACGTGGTCGCATCTGCAGGCGCAGTTCAATCGCCTGGATATCGATTCAATAACCAGTGTATTAAGCCAGACGCCTGGCATGCAAAGTGGATTTGGCCGACCGGGCAGCCCGACGTGACGGCGATGCTGTTTCGCAAAACGGTAAAGCTAAATGCCGCGCCGACAAGAGTTGTCGCGTGGGCCAGCGCAGACGTCTGTTATCGGCTCTATGTTAATGGCAGATTGGTGGGCAGAGGACCGGCAGATATCGGACGCGATTACGATCGCGAAGAGCGTGGACCGCGCTGGCTTTACGATTTTCACGATCTCAATGGCCTCTTTCATGCCGGCGACAACATCATTGCGATCGAAGTGTTTCGTGAGAGATTTGTTGGCTCTCGCGTTACACGGAACAAGCGCGGGCTGCTGTTCGAAGCTAGAATTACGAATGCGGATCACGAAACTGTAGTTGCAAGCGACGCAACCTGGCGTGCTCATGCCGATCGATCGTGGATCCGAGGCAGCGAATATGACGCGACGGCACAGATCGACGGCTGGATGGATTTAACATTCGCCGCGGCCGATTGGTCACCGTGCCAGGAGATTGAATCTGTCTGGACGCCGCTTGCTGCCAGCGAACTACCACAATTGATGGAGGCTCGTTATCCAATATCCCATGTTCGAGTAAACGGGACAGAGCAGGTACTCAAAGCTCATTTCGCGCCAATTTCATTTGATCACGATGGGATTGCGGAGCTTATCTATGACCGTGTTTTGGCTGCATATCCAACACTCAAAATAGATGGCGCGGAAGGAGCGACGCTCCGAGTGGTTCCAGGCGAGCAGATTGGACATCAGTCTCGCACGATGAACATCAAACTGCGCGACGGTGTTCAGTGTGTGGAGTATCCGTATCTCGATAGTTTCTCGGCGCTGAAATTGGAGGTGAAAGGCGTTCCAACTGGCCACAAGGTTACCGTGCTCGATGCGGGCGCTAACTTCAGCTCGATGCCGGTTAGCTACGCGGGTAGTTTTGCATGCAGCGATCCGCATCTGAACGATCTCTGGGCTACCTGTCGCTGGCTCACTCAAATCTGCATGCAGACGCATCATCTTGATTCCCCTAATCACCAGGAGCCGATCTGCGATCCCGGCGACTACCTGATCGAGTCTCACGCTAACTACTACACCTTCGGTTCGCCCTGGCTTGCACGTCAGGACATCCGCAAGTTTGGGCTGCTTTTAAAGGACCTCAACTACCGAAACTTCCACACAAGCTACTCTCTTCTGTGGCTGCAGATGCTGATGGCATATTATGACCATACCGGAGATGCTGCACTTGTAAAGGAGATGGCGCCAGAAGTCAGCGCATTGTTGGATACGTTTACTTCATGGCGGGGGCCAAACGGCCTGATCAGTGAAGCGCCTAACTTTATGTTTATGGATTGGGTTGTGATCGAAGGTTTTGAGTGCCATCATCCACCGGCAGTTATCGGCCAGGGATACATGACCGCCTTCTACTACCGTGGGCTACTGGATGGCATTCGAGCAGCACGATTAACTGGAAACAAGCCAGCTGAGGAGAAGTACGGGAGATTGAGGCAGGAGGTTCGCGACGCATTTAATCGAGAACTCTGGTCAGCTGATCGCGGCCTGTATCGAGACGGCAAGCCGCATCAGACGCATGTGGCACCCGGCCAATGGCTGCCTGCAGACAAAGATATTGAGACCTTCAGCCCACATGTTAATACGCTTGCCGTTCTATACAACCTTGCGCCGGCGGATCGTCAGCAGAAGATTATGGACCGCGTTTTCGAAACAAACCCAGTCAATTGCGAGCCGTACTTTACCTACTTTGTGTTTGAGGCGTTAGCCCATTGCGATAGCTTCGAGAAACACGCTCCTGGGTTAATCGCACGATGGAAGATCCTGACTGACACGCATACGTTCCACGAAATGTGGAACGAAGGTGATTTGAGCCATGCCTGGGGCAGTGCACCCCTCATTCAGCTATCGTCGACCGTATTGGGAGTCAGGCCGATTTCTCCGGGATGGGCTAAGATATCCATCGAGCCTCATCTCATGGGGCTCACATGGGCCAATGGAGTCGTACCTACGCCGCATGGCGACATTCGTGTTGCATGGAAACGCTCTGGCGATTCGCTCGAGTTGACCGCTTCGATTCCACCTGGACTAACTGCCGAAGTAAGGCTGCCGGGCGGTGCGCCAGTACCAGTATGGAAGGCAGGAAAACACACGGTGCAAGTGAAAATCGCCAACTAAACTGCCCTACGCAAGCACAGCCTCGCATTAACTAAGTCTGCTCACAATGGTTTGCGGAGAATGGCTCCGGTAAGAATGCCATCCGGATAGCAGATCCAACGACCCCATGTGCGGAAATATTTATGTATTAGCTGGGAGTAGCGATCCTTCGCGTTGCCGTTATAAGGGCGTGGGAAGATGATCTGGTCGCCGCGTTTGTACTGCTCCACCGGGCCGTACCCCAGATACTGAAGCGATCCATCAACCAGCTCGAATCCTCGCCTCTTCGCATACTCGATATAGAAACCTGGCATCAGGCGCCAGCAGTCAATCGGATAGTCATGAAGACAGAATACGGTGGGAGTCGTCACGATGCATGTTCCGCCATCTGCGACAAGCGCCATCACGTTATCCAGCACACATACGGGATCGAAAGTATGCTCCAGCACGTTCATAATTATGATCGTTCCGAACGATCCGACGCGTGAGACTTGTTGTCTAATCTCCTCAACCGGCTTCTCAAAGTCTATTACAAAGTCAACACCAACGCCTTCGTACAGGTCGGTTGAATAGTACTCAATTCCCTGGTCCGATATTCTAGATCTCAGGCTGTTACCCTCAAGCGCTGCGCCAAGTTCCAGACAGGGTCCCTTAATCAAGCCCTTGCCTAACGCGTCCATAACATAGTTCATATCGAGATCAATCATCAACTACTCCCTGAAAAAATTTACGTGGTAAGCCGGGCAATTCTTGAAACGCGAAATGCGCGGTCTCAGCAATCGGCGACCCAGGTACACTTCGCGAACTGAGATCGCGAGGACCGAGCGCGCAGGGCAGTTCGCGAATCGTTCGCGCAATAGTCCTACGCTCTGCCAATCTGCATTATGATCGTAGGGTCTTTGATCTTTTTGTCATCTGCCAGCATAAACGCCTTACTTATGATAACCGAAAGGGTACGATCGCCATCAAAGGGCAGAAACAGCTTTTCATTGTTGGCTTGCCCTGCGCTTGAACGATCTGGCACGATGCAAAGGTATTGATCGTTTGGAGACATAAGAATGTTACCGCTGCCGAGATGTATCTTGTAGCTTCTAATGTCGCCACGGACGGTTAGGAACTTGCCGTCCAGTAAGCATCGATCAGCTATCTTAAGGCGTGGTAGTAATCGGGTAAGGAGATCCTTCCTCGTGGTTGCAGACTCCGTCAGGTCTCCAAATGAGAAACTGTGCCAATAGTCAACGTGCTGGTGGCCTGCCGGGTTATCCTGCCACGCCGGGTCGTTGCCGATGCTGGTTACTCCAACAAACAGATCGCAATCTCGCATTACCTCGGTAAAAACTGTGGCGGGAACGTCCGCAAGAGAGAGTAGAGTGTTGTCGCGATCGTAGAAGCGAACCTGGTCCGTACTGACATAGAGGAAGATTCCAGCCTCCGACAAGGCTTCAGGATCTACCCCTTCGACCCAGAACTCTGCGCGCATTTTCCACTCAGGCAGATCAATGGTTGCCCGGCTGTCGGTGCCACCGTCCCATCCACCCTGGAGTGTGTACCTCCAACCTCGTTCTTTCCCTAGAGCGGCGAACTGGTGTTGTTTCAGGATATGTGCTGCAAATCGGTTGGAATAGGTGCCGGTGTTGATTTCTGCGTCGGTTAGGATGTACACCTCGCGATGTGCCTGTTTGAAAGGCTGCGCAACCAGGTTGTTTTCGAGATACGTCCGCCAGAGAAGCACCTCCTTCGCCGAGAAGCCTATCGGATGCCACAGCCGGACCGTTACATCTTCGCGTTGATCATTTAGCCAGTGAACGGGCCTGTTTTCGCTATCCACCATCTCTCCGGCCTTCCAGATTGCAGTGCATGCTAGCTCGCCACTGCTGAAGTGCCAGATCAATTTCCTGCTGAGGCCGCCGATAAGCGGGTGCTTTAGATATCTCTCTCGCCAAATCGTAATGGGCCAGTGTCGGTCTGTCGCAAGAATCCGGTCCAACCGGTCGCGCTGGGCAGGCAGCGACTTGTTGATATCAGCGCACAAAGCCGTAAACGCCTTTAACTCAGCACCGTTGTCGCGCTTCACTTCGGCAGGGATTGCTTTGCGTGGTTTCCCGTCTGCTCCGAACCAGCGCACATCAACGGATCGCCCTCCGTTGACTTCGATCTCAACTGCGCACTCTCCGAACTCGCAGCGCAAATGACCATTATCGTCTAAACCGTAGGTTGGGGTAACAAGCTCTTCCAGCTCATTAGGGCTAAGGTTCATCCTGGCTGCAGCCGCGTCTATTGCCTTGCCAATCAGGAATAGTCCCTGTCCGTTCGTTACGCGCAATCGCAACCGCGCCAACTGCGCAATTGGCTCTATTCCATCTAGCTCGCTCAGAACTGCGATACAAGCGTTACCAGGCGCCTGTGCTCGGGCCCCTATGCCGGGCAGTTTGCGATAGCAGCCCTCTGCCGCACCTGCAAGCTGGCGGCTGAGTGAGCTGGTTCCTGCGATAGCGCAGCACCAGATCAATCCCTTCAGCGTACTACTGTTACAATCTGCCATTGGCTCATCGTTTCGAGAAGCGCACCGATCGAGCCATTCGGTTATATTGCGGTTGAACTCTTCAACGCCGCATGCTTCAATTCGTTTCTGCGCTTCTGCTCGCCACTTTCGGGATGGTTTTCCGCCGCTTAACTCCGCCGCGTAGTTCAGCAGCGCGAGCCAGGCCGCTTTCCGTTCAGGCTCCATTCCGGCGACGCGGGATCGAGCGTCATCAGCCCAAGCCTCACCAGACTTCAGCGGAAATTCGGGCACGATACCCAGCATCGCATCGAACCGGCGAGCCAACTTATGATCCGATGCCGTTGCATACTGACCTCTGTCGTTGAACTTTTTTAGTTCAATCACGAGGCCTCGCAGCGTATCCGAGATGCCGTGTTGCGCGATATGCCGTTCAATGGCGGTGTAAAAGGCCGACAGCGGCAAGTCGTGGATGTACGTTGATGTCAGGATGGACGGTCTATTTGCGCCCTCGCCAGTTACCAACAGCCTCAATAGCGCTGTCAGGTTATTCTCGTCAAAAGGCAGACTTTTCCGCATTATCGCCTGAATAAGCGCACTATATCTGGACGATACATCACCATCGACGTGTAATCGTAATTTGCGGTTCAGGTAGACATTCTGGTATCCCTTGAGAGCTTCGAGAAGCACCCGGATCTTCAGTCCTGGATCCAGCTCAAGAATGGCGCGGGCTGTTCCCAGATTTTTTATGTCGAAGTGGTATCCAATTTGGAGCGCAGACGCCTCGGCTATGTACTGCTCAATGTATAGTTTGGCGTCAAAATCAGCGACTGATGGTTCTAAGGCAATCGAAGAGCTAATTGTTGAGTTCGCCGACGCAACTAAATCGGAATCTGCGTCAGCCTTAGATTGTTCTTTGGTAGCATTGCCTATAAGCCGGCCGAGTATATCGGATATTCTCAAGATTGGTTGGCTCCCGCTGCGTGTTTAAGACGCTATCCACCAACTAGCGGCGTTAGCTTTACAAAACTGACTATCGTTTGGGGTGTAACCAATATCTCGTCGTCGAGCGATTCCGCCTGCCTGTCATCCACAAGCATAAAGAAACCATTTCGCGTAAATGCGTCCAAAGCAAGCCGGTATTGCTCTTCCCAATCGATTTTTCGAGCCTTGCGAAGTCTGTAGCCGTTAAGTGTTGCTTCAGCATCCGTTGGCTGAACCAGACTGCGGAGATATGTGGGAGATTGCGCGTTGTACTCGCGCACCTCCTGGTAAACGCGTTCGCGTATCAGCTCTCGAACGGTAATCCGTTCGTTCAAGAAATCGAGAGTAAATCCCGGACTGCGGTCTCCACCGACGGTTTCATCGCACACATGGATCTGTACAGAAGGCATAGCGTCTCCTTCTCAGCTGAGGGGATGGACTTGCTCGCTTACGAACCTCGTGAGTTCCAATAATAATACGCTATCCGACGTGGTATTTTGATTAGCGTGCCTGGTATGTAAACAGAGCAACGAAATAAAATGGGCTGTTCCGACAACTACCGGAACAGCCCGATTTGCATCTGTTGTGATGCATTCACTGCAGGCTCTACAGGTCTTCAGATAGCCTCTCGAGTATCTCCTCATCGGCTTCTGTCGTTAACTTAAGGTCTGCTGCAAGTTCGGCTTCGACCTGGTACAGATCGATGAGCAGATCCTTCAGCAATCTGTTCCCGTGCGAGCTCGCATCTTTCGCAGACTCGAGAGTTCGATCCAGCAGATCAGCAATTGGCGCGTTGGTTACGAACCGGTTGGTTAGGTTGATCAGGCCTGTGTAGGTTACCACAACGTTGAAATGTGTGCTGCCAGTCCCTACGTTTCCTGCTGCGTCGGTAGCTGTTGCGCTGATCAGATTGGCTCCGATGTTGAATGTGTAGGCAGGACCGCTAATCGGTTTAGCCGTTGTCGAAACAACGCCGGAAAGATTGTCCGTTACCGTAGCCGTGATGTTGACAGTTTCATCCACAGTGTAAGTACCGGTATCGCCTGAGTAAGTAATAACAGGGGCTGTTGAGTCGATTTCTATGGTTTGGCTATGTGGCGACTCTGAGTTTCCAAACTGATCAACGCTATAGTAGACCAGCGTGTGAATCGCGTCCCCAATAACCGTGAAACTGGAAGCGTACGGTGTCAAGGGACCGCCATCGAGGCTGTACTCTGTCGTGATCTGTGTCGATGGGCCAGCTGCGTCGGTCGCAGTCAGTGTCACACTCACCGGGCCGACGAACCAGCCGTTTGTTCCGGCAGGTCCGGCGAGAGCGATGGATGTGACCGGAGGCGTCGGGTGTGGATCGAGTTCAAAGATGGTTCCCAGACCGTATGTTCCGCCACCGAGGGTCGTGCCGTATAGTTTTCCGTTCGACGCGACAATTACTTCCAAGGGGAATGCGCCATCGGTATTTGTGTTTGTGGCGCTGTACTGACTGAATGAGTATAACGTCGTAAGGCCTGTGCCGTCTGGTTTGATGCGGTACAGAATTCCGCTTGGTCCCCCGGCAACGCTTGAACCATATAGATATCCGTCCTGACCAATGGCTACGGTTACACGCGGAAATTGATCGGCTATACCAGCAATCGGGTTGTTTGTGTTGTACGGTCCAAAGGATGCCAGAACCGTGTATCCGGTTCCGTCCGGCTGTACGCTGAAAAGGTCCAGGCCGACAGTTCCATCGCTGGATCCGTCGATGGTTCCATAGAGGGTTCCATTCGGAGCCTGAATGACACCGAATACAAGATCATAGTCATCAGGAGTATATACGGTTTGAAAAACGCTGCCATCCCGACTGATCTTATAAATCGTTCCGATACTGGGGCCTGATCCGCCGGATTGCGTCGTCCCGTAGAGATAGCCATCCTGTCCCAACGTAAGCTGAGAAATCCCGCTATCGCCATCACTGTAGTCAAACTCATGAAGGATAGTGAATGAGCTGCCGTCCTCTGCGATCTTGTAAACAACTCCGTCTCCATATGCAACTCCAGCAATCCAGAGTGGTCCACCAGCCATAGTAGCACCGTAGATAAAGCCATCTCCAGGTGCAATAGGGGCAGAGTGCGGAAGATCGCCATCGAAGCCCGCAAAGGAGTGCAGCAGGGTTAGCTCTGATCCATCGGGTTGTATCTTCCATATCCCGCCGTATCCGAACATGCCTCCAGAAATAGAGGCTCCATATAGGCTCCCGTCAGATCCCTGCGTTACACCAGACCATGGTCCACCGCATCCGGGCACAGTCAATAGTGAATACGCTGCATAACCAGAACCGTCCAGGCCAATCCTGAATACTGAATTGTCGATGGTAGTGCCATACAGATTTCCGTCCTGCCCCTGGATAAGATTTCCAAGAGGTGAAGCCCCGTCGGCTCCGCCCTGAAAGCTGTGAAGGGAACGGAATGACTGTGCGTCTGCCATGATGCAAGATAATGGAAGCGCCAGGGCAATCGCTGCCCCTAATAGTCTGGCTGCCCTACGGATAAGCGTCATGCTTCAAGTCCTTTCAAAAATCGTCGAGGTTACTAAATCCGTTCAGATAGACAATCCTAAAATTGCGCGTGGAATTGTCCATAACTCCGACATCATAACAGCGAGATATCCAATTACCGTCCAGATAACGTCCATTTAGCGTCCATTGTATTCTTGAATATGGATGATTTGGGTATAGAATGTTATTGCGGTGAAATTGCCGCATCAACAACCACTCCTAGAACAGGGCCTTATGGCTGCAGATCCCATACTCAACATCAGCCTGTTCGGCAGCCTTAGTATCAGCGGGCCGGATGGCATCGTTACCGTAGTTGCTCCTTCTCGCGCGGGGGCCTTGATCGCTCTCCTAGCACTGGATGCATCAAAATCACGGACGTGGGCGCGTGAAGAGATCGTAGACGCGTTGTGGCCGGAAGACGACGTAGACGAGGCGAAGCACAAGCTTCGGCAGACATTGTATGACGTACGGCGAATGCTGGAAGCCCTGAATGTCGAGCCGGATAGCGTACTCATAGCATCTCGATCATCACTTCAACTGAGAAGTGAGCGCGTGGTCATTGACGTCGCGAATTTCGAGTCTGCAATGCGCGAGGCAACACTGGATCTCAGCTCTTCAAAACGCCTCCAGAATCTCCTAACTGCATTGAATCTCTACCGCGGGGAGCTGCTTCCTGGTTTTTACCAGGAGAAGTTGCTGTCCGAGAAGACCAGATTGGCGGATGCATATCATGACGCGCTGAAATCGCTGGCAGCGCTATATGAAGAGGCGCGACTTTACGACATGGCGATCGAAGCCGCGAGGAAGCTCGTTTCGATGAATCCTCTCAGCGAGGAGGCGCACTTTGCGTTGATGCGCCTTTACGCTCAGGTAGGGCAGCCCTCTGCGGTCTTAAAGCAGTATCAACAGCTGGAGCGCACGCTCAATGAGGAGCTGAATGAGGAGCCAGGCGAAGCGGCGCGGCGCAGCATGGAGGTCTGGCGCGCTATGGCGCAGGCAAATGCGGTGGATCGCCCAATGAGTTCGTCCGGCGCAAATCCGGAAGCAGTTTATGATGCTCCGCGTAGAGATATTGCCCCGCGAAACGACGATTTTGATAGTGACGAATCTCCACCAGTCGTCGTGACGCCAGCAGGACAGATTGATCCGCCTTTTTCGGTTAGGGCACGGTATGCATGGTGTGTAGTATCTGCTATTGCAATTCTGTTGTGCTTTGTCGCTGAGCGTCTTCATCATAAGCCGCACTTAATTGCACCGCCGCCCGCTGATAATTCGACAGGAGTAACTGAGCTTCATCAACCCCATGTACTAGCCAGGTATGTGCACGGGTCGGATGAAATTGGCAGTCAACCGAATGCACTAACAACCGATGATGATGGCAACCTGTATGTCGCAGGCTTCGTTCAAACCAAGCACAATGATACCGATTACCTGACCCTGAAATACGATTCGTCGGGCCACGAGCTATGGCGGAGAGAATACAACGGTATTGGCAACGACGTAGACCGGCTAAAATGCATTGCCGTCGACAAGGATGGCAATGTCTACGTAACGGGTGAATCTGACAATGGAAAAGGAAACGGCTCGACACATCTATCAGGACTTGACGTTGTGACGATCAAGTATGACCGCAATGGAAACCAGCAATGGGTGAGATGTTACAACGACATTGATAATGGAGACGATCGTCCCGTAAAACTGTTAGTAGACACATCCGGAAATGCCTATATCCTGGCTGCCTGCCGCAGGCTCAAGAACAATGTCGATGCAGGATGCGATTTCGTCCTATTAAAGTATGATGGCTCAGGCAAGATGCTTTGGAAACGGCGATACGATGGTGATGCGAACAATGATGATGTTCCGACGGATATGGTTCTCGCTTATCAAGATCACGGTGTTTGCGTGTGCGGATATTCGCGCGGGCTTTATCGCTCGGGGCCAGAATATGATTACGTAACCATACGCTATACCGCCAATGGAGATCGGTCGTGGATTCGGCGCTACGGTGAGGGCAACGGGGCAGATGACTATGCCCGCGGTGTGTCAATCGATCAAGATGATAATGTTTATGTGATTGGTGAAGGTCGCGGTGCATCCGGATCGCTCGATGAGACGCGAACAGGTGCAATTATGGTTAAATACTCGCCTCAGGGTGAACTGCTGTGGGCCAGAGGAACCTCGCGAGAAGCAGACAGGCTGCAGCATATATCCGTGGCCACCTTCTGGAAGGATGGATGCGTCGCCATTGCCGGGGCAACCCTTGATGCGAACGGTGCAAGCATGTACAGGGTTGAACAACGAGGCGCCGATGGCAGCGTTGTTTTTGTTCGTGACCTATTTGCCCGGTTTCATCCGATGGGTAATATTCCGGTCGCTCTGGACCTTGATCCAAATGAGATTCTTACCCATGATCACGTCTGGGCAGTCGGCACGGATGGCAGCCCCACCAACGGCGGTCTGGAGGCGTTTGCCGCCGTTGTGACGCATAGCGGCACATTAAGAATGGCGCCATATCAACCGAACGAAGGCAGTTGCGCAGCGTTAGCGGCTGTTGGTTGCAGGCTGCGTGGTCATCCAACAATTATCATTGCCGCGCTCGCAACCGATCAACACGGAAAAGGCGGACTTACGCTATTCAGTTATACGGAGTAAAACCGGACCCTGTCAGGTTGCCGATCAGTTGTGCTCACTACGTTCGCCTTCATTACCACAACCCTGTATCGTCTAGAACACACGATCGTCCCTATTTCTCCACAACCGTTCCAAGCCCAACGTCGACCCCTTGGCCTCCTGTTGTCTGGTGGCAATGTACCGCGATGGTGACTTTCGTGCCGGGTTTAAGCTCCATAAGCGCGGCTGGAACGATCTCGAGGTTTGAGTAGGTGGTAACAAAACCGCCTTCACTGGAAGCGCGAATGCCGTTCACATAGATCTCCACGTCCTCATCGTGATAGACAATAAAGACCGGTTTTCCCTTGCCGAAATCAGGTACCGTAAGCTCACGTCGCAGCCAGATATCGTCCGTGGTCCACTCCGTACGAACCTCAATTCCTGGCGTGCCTTTGGAGCCGAAACCGCCATTGCCCGTCTTCCATCCAGATGCATCAAAACCGGGAGCTGTCCAATTTGCCGGCGGCGTTGAGATCGTGTAGCTCCAAACTTGGGGTGTGACTCTTGAGGTCGGAACAAGCTCAGTAACGACAGGTGGAGTTGGCATTGGCGCCCAGGGGCCTGCTGCTACCTTGTCTCTTGACGCATACTTTTTCCAGATCGATGCATCCGTAAGCATCTTGATAAAGAGCCCACCGACGACGGGTCTGGCATGCATACCATCGCTTTCGATCTTATCGGTCTCATAAGAATCGGCCAGAGGAGACCGCGCACTGGTTGTGTTCAGATAATCGTAGATCGGCGAGACGATCGCCTCAAAGTCATCGTTGTTCGTCGCGAGCGTTGCGCTCCACAAGGACCAGTCGGTCTTGGTTAGATGCGTTCTGGAATCGAGCGGTACGCCATAACGCTGCATAACCGACTTGTAGTACGCGATTTCGCGTGCTGCAACCGTGGGCGGAAACACGTTCAGGCCAAGGATATGATCCCAAACAAGGTTGTACTTCTGGCTCCAGGTTTTCGCCTGATCGAATGCCAGCCGGGAGTGGTTGCCATCCTGAGCAGCTATTACCCAGTGAGCCGCATACTGCTTTGCATCTGCCGTAAGCCTGTTTGCTGTTGCCGTGTCGCCTCGCATTTTGCAGAGGTCGGCATAGGATGCGATACCGAGAATGGCCTTAATGGAGAGGTTAGAGTTGTGCGCCAGATGGCCCATAAAGTCATCTGTGCAGAGCTGATCCTCTGGGTCGTTGCCATACTTTTCGAGATACTGCTCCCACTGAGTGAGCTTATGCCACCACGGCCCAACAAAATTGGCATTACCCTCAGCTCTAGCAATCGCATCGCAAAGGATCAGCAGGTTTCCGCTCTCCTCAACCGGCATGCCTTCGCCACCATCATCGGTACCACGAGCAATCGGGTAGGTGCCGAGATCGTGCGGTGCGTTCGGGAATTTCCAGTGACTGGATGCCGCATACTCCAGTATCGGCACAACAGAAGCCTTGGCAAGGGTGGGGCTGAAGAAGATGAGCATTGGATCCATCGGGAAGATCACGTCGACTGTTGCGATGTCACCGTTACTCGTATTCTCCTTTGTAAACAGCAGCGGCTGGCCTTTGGCGTCGGCCGCAATCCCTGTTCCTGCTAGACATTGCCGATAGGCAAGCGATGCGATGTGGGAATACCGTTCACCACCAACCTTGGTTGTATCGGTCACAACCTCTTTGTCAAAGGCCTCACACTTCTTCATCAACAAGGCGTAATCTTTTTCCGCGGTCTGGAACAGGCTCGATGGCGTTGCTCCATTTCGCCGCCAGAAAGGTCGAAGCTTCTTGCCAAAGTAGTTGATACTGTAGATCTCGTCGTATCCGATCATCAGGTGGCGAGATACCATCTCGTCGCCGACTTTTCCGAGAGCAATAGCAACCCCAATTGTTGGCGCTCCGGCATCCGCCGGCCTCGGAAACTGCAGGTCCGAAGTTTGCGGTACATTGCCGCTCTTGCTAAACTCAGATAGCAGCAGGTCTGCTGAGCCGAAACCAACTGTCGACTGGGTGGCTGGCGCTACGAGGTAGGCATAGCCCCAGTCGATCCGCATATCGTCTCCGGACTTCTGGAGTATCGCCTGCTCTTCAGTTCCCGTGCTAAGCGCATTAAGCGCTCCGAAACGCTCCGACTTGCAAACTATAGCCTGCTTCGAGTCATTGACGGTCAGCAGCGAAGACGCGCCAAAGAAGACGCTGACTTCGTGTGCAGCTCCGTCCGCAGATTTGACGCTCCACGTGACGTAGGTTACCGGACGTGTGAGTACCTCCAGGTTATCCGGCAGAACCGGTGTCACAAAGCTGAGCGTCACCTTTACCTGCGCGTTTGCGAACTGGTAGATCGTTCGGGTTGGCTGGACAACGAGGTCTGTCTGCGGAATTGCATCCAGCGTTTTAGGCGTGGGGCCGATGATGCGCAAAGTGGTTCCATCGATCCTGATTAGTCCGGAAAGAGGATGAGGATGATGCGTCCAGTGACGTGTCACGTCGTCGGTAAGGCGGTCGGCTTCGGACCAGATGCTTAGGTACGGGTTGGATGTAACCAGCGGCACTGCCGGAGGGCGGAACGTATCGGCATGCGCGGCTGGCGCCAGCGCTGAGAGCGCTGCGAATGTTGTCACCGCAGCGCGAAAACTACTCTGTCTCGTGATCAAAGCAAACTCCTCTATAACGAACTCCCCCTGGAGCCTGTATTCACTTATTCTTCGGCATATTACCTTACAAGCTCTCACGCGGCAAATCCGGGTACCTGGCGAGCAAATTATCGAGCACCGGCGGTGGCGTTATACTGTACAAATTCTGTTGCTCCTGGCCCTATTGCAACGTCTAGGTCGCGTGGTGCCTTGAAGCTTGCTCCCGCCTTCCATAACATGGCAGAGCGGGCACGGAATCTCGAATGCAGATGCACGTACGCAACGGCATTCGGATCCACGATCGCCGGCTTGTCACCGGACTTTGTAACTCCTCGATTGTTGATCAGCTCGATCACCCAGCCATCGGCGATTCTGTTAATCTCGTACTCAATTGGGTCTCCGCTAACCTCAATCGGCAGCAGTTGCTTCAGTCTAATGAGGCGGCTGTCCGGTATCGCAGCAGATCTGCCCGTCGTAGGGTTGACCCACTCCTCCGCGGTTTCGATATAACCACACTTCGCGATTTCGGCATACTGCGAACCAAGCTGTTTGCGATGCGTCTTCGATACGAGCACGTGCGTGCCGCTGTGAAGGCAAGCCTTGAGGCAAAGAACAAAATCAGGAGTGAAAACGATGTCGCCAGCAAGCACAATAACAGGATAGAGACGCAGCGTGTTTGCGGATACATTCGTCAGGTGCACGTCGAAGATCTCGCCAAAAGGAGTAGGGCGGAGGTAGCTTCCCTCAGGGTTCGCAGGGTCTGGACGCGCATGAATATGGTCGGCGCCGGGATAAAGTTGGAAGTCGAACAGGTCTCGCAACTGTCGATCGCCCGGTGTGGGCTCCAGAATGCCCCAGGGCTTATCCATATAGCCGTTATATCCGGCAAGGTGGTCGATGACGATCGCTACAGGAGTGAAAGGGATGCCGCGGTCGTGGTTCAGCATGAACGGAAAGGTGCGGGCCTGAAGTTTGCCGTAGGGCGTTAAGGTCCATGGCGCCTCTGGTTTCTCAAAACTCGTAGCGATGCTGTTTTCCGGTGTCACCATCGCTGCTCCGGCAAACCAGGCGTGGAGCCACATGCGTTCGTAGAGACTAAGTGAATGGCCGGCATCCAGTCCGCGCATGATTCCGCCGTCGGTATGCAGCGGACCAGACGTGGTAACGGCAGGGCCAAACCAGGGGCTGATCTGAACCGACCAGGGACGCTCCCATTGGCGCGACGCTCCACGTGTAAATGCAAATTTAGATTGCGTGAATGCGATGTTCTCGCCGACCTCAAGACCAATGCATTCGGCTCCCCATTCGCCCGCATAAGCCTCGTAGTGCGAATGACCGGTGACGCTGATGACGTGATCTGTAAGATCGTGTTTTCTGCTCGTAAAGTAGTCCCTTACGATATCGAAACACTCCTGCTTGCTGGTTGGCTTGTGATCGTAGCCTGCAAGCCCGGCAGGTTTCATCAGATGTTTGTACTTGTCGAAATCTGCGCCGTAAACGTCGCGCCACCATCCTTCGTTGCATGCTAGGTTATGAAAGTAGTAGCCCCATTCACCAAGCTGAACCGGAGAAAATAGCCCCTTGGATCGAAGGGGTGCCAGAGCCTTCAGGCTATCGTCCCCAAAGACGGCTCGACCGCCTTTGATCTGCATCTCCCCACCGGAGTAAAAGACCGCGGGCCAACCAGCCTGTGCCAGTAGCTCCGAGATTGGCCCGGCAGTTTGGGGCGTTCCACCGACAGGATCAAAGCCGTTTCCGAGATGATCTCTGTTCATCTCATCCATCATTGCATGGAGTGGCCCTGGTTCGCCCGGCGCTCCATACATGGTGTAGGTAAAGTGGTTCGTGCCGGGAAGCAGGCGGTTGCGCATCGCTCCCGCGCTTAACTTCGGATAGTCGGTGTACCGAAGTGGGACTTGCTGCGCCGAGGCGGGCAGGGTACCTGCCATTGCTGCGAAAGCGGAAAGAATTGAAATCGAAAGCGTTTTCATAAGGAACGCGTCCTGTTTAGAATTAAAGCGATTGTAACACGCGGCGGCAGAAATTACACTACATGCGATGGATGAGGCTCGCTATCGGCCAGAGGGAAGTGCGCGCAAGCGCACAGCGAACTAGCGGCGGGCCGCAGGGAAGTATGTCACAAGCGGCAAGGGAAGACACCGCCTCCCAATCCGTCATTTCGAAATGAGCGACTGCATGTTGGCGGTTTAGAACCGCTGTCTCGCGATTGAGAAATCCCCCAGCTAACAGACAGACCGCCTCCCATCAAACGCGCCGCGCCTCCCACTCCGTCATTTCGACATGAGCGACGTCATGTTTGCGGTTTGTAACCGCTGTCTCGCGATTGACAAATCCCCCTGCCATCAGACAGACCGCCTCCCATCAAACGCGCCGCGCCTCCCAACCCGTCATTTCGACATGAGCGATGTGACGTTTGCGGTCTAGTGCCGCTGTCTCGCGATTGACAAATCCCCCAGCCATCAGACAGACCGCCTCCCATCAAACGCGCCGCGCCTCCCACTCCGTCATTTCGACATGAGCGACGT
>CAIXIX010000067.1 GCA_903919615.1 uncultured Chthonomonas sp. | reverse complement strand
GGCGTGCGTGCCAGACCCTCACCCTACCTCTCCCTTCTCCGCTCGCAAGCTCGCAGGGAGAGGGGCAAATGCGCGCCTCCGGAACATGGCCGAGATATGATACATAGTTAGCCCCGCCCCCTCCCACATTTGCTCGCTAGGGCTCACGGAGAGGGACTTCCGTCGCCTGCCGGTTGTTAAGCTGCCGTCACACCGAGATGCGAAACAAGATAAGGGGTTGGGAGCGGACGAACATCCGAAAAACGGCAGTGCCCTACCTTATATGCCTCCGCCCCTCCCTCAAAGACATACTCCTTCAAAGACCTTTGCCCCTTACCTTCGTCCCCTACTTCTTCGACAACTCCGTCAACGTCGCGTCGAAGAATGCAACACACTTCGGCAGGTTGCTCTCGAGGTCGGAAACAGAACCCACCTCGTACTCAATGGACGCATAACCCTTATAGCCCTGGCGCTTCAGTTCAGTCAGCATGCCTTTCGCATCGCCTTGCCCTGTTCCCCATGGCAGATCTTCGCCGTTTCCGTACTGGTTCAGGTCCTTGAAGTGCAGATGTTCAACACGGCCCTGCAGCTTCTTGAGCTGATCCGCTGGGACCAAATTGCGCCGCATCCAGTGTCCTGTATCGGAGCAGGAACCTATCAGCTTCACGTGGTCCTTCGTTGCCTTAATTACATCATCGGGAGGCCAGCTTGATGGGTGGTTGTGCAGTGCCATCCGAATATTGTATTCGGTGCATAGCTTATCGTGCATCTCGGTGGGAACCGTCTCTGTAACGAGGACTGTAATGCCCATAAGCTTAGCCCATTCGAACATCTTGCGGGCCTCAGCTTCTTCCGCCGGGATACCATCGACACCGTAACCAATCAGTTTTAAGCCCCCGGCATCCGCCAATTTCTTCTTGACGGCAGCGATGTCTTCCGCGCTCATTCGCCAGCTCATCGTGTCGTTGGAGCTAGGTTGGATCTTCTGCCCTGGGTAGATTTCCAGATAGCGGATGCCCATCTTCGCCGCCTCATCGACGGTCTCGAAAAAGGTTAGCGCACGAAACGTGTAGCACTGAAGCGAAAGCTTTATGCCAAGCTTCTCGGAAGCACGATCGTTACGCTTCGCAAGTTGTGCGCTGGCAGGTTTCCCAGCAAGTACCGATGCCAATCCCGCGCCTAGCAGGATCGTCCGCAACAAAGCGGTTCGCAGATGTATCAATTGTCTCCTCCACATACATAATCGCTACGGTATCCGCAATTCCGTTTATGCTTGATGCAACCGAAATCCTGCCGTCGTGGTCAAGGAGTATGATACGAGCCGCCTGACCATCCATACACATTACTCTGAGTCAAACTGTTTCCACCACTGACAACTGTATCGACACCCGATGCTACGTTATTAAAGCCACCGGAAACAGATGAGTAGTAATTGGATGCCAAATTGGAAAAACCGCCTGTGACGGAGCTGTATTGCCCGCTCGCATAGTTGGCGGATCCCCCTGAGACGCTGCTGCAATTACCATATGCGGAATTTGAATAACCGCCGCTAACGCTGCTGCTACTGGCAGTGGCAAGATTGAAAAAACCGCCAGTAATCATTGCAAAAGGTGCAGAAATTCCATTGGAGGTTCCCGCTATGAATCCCCCGTACGATGAATAATTGTTCTGGGTTCCGACTATCAGGTTGTGACTTCCCGACCGCGTGTTAGTAAAGTTGGATGTTTCGTTGTACCCAACGATCAAATTACCAAGACCTCGTAACGCGCCTCCACCATCGTTGGTGCTACCAGAGCCATCCTGAACCCATACGTTGCATCCTGAAATGAACGTTGCAGGGAACCCATTCATATCTGTGCCAGATGAAATGTACTTTGTCTGGTTAAATACCACTCCCAGCGTCACCCCCGTATCGTGCATCTGCGAATTCAATGAAGATATCGAATTATCGATACTTGCGATCGCATTCTGTAGGTCTGTGATCGTGCTATTGTTTCCGTTAACGGTAGTTGTCAGGTTTGCGATGATTGTTGTCACTCCATCGAGTGGGACCACCGCATAGGAATCGGTTGATGTATTGCCGTTCCCGCCGAGGACGATCGAGGTTGTGCCATTCGCCGTATTGCTCGCTCCACCGGCAATAGCCGATGAAGCTGCCAGCGCCTGATTTCCGTAGCCGCCCGTCACCGAACTGGCCGATCCCGATGCCGTGTTGTTCTCCCCACCGCCAACATAGGTGGAACTGCCAGACGCGATATTGGCATATCCGCCGCTTATGGCGGCTGAGCCGCCACTGGCTAAGTTGGAGTTTCTGCCCGTGATGGATGCACCCGGTCCACTTGCGGTATTCTGTCCGCCTCCCCCGACGTAGGTGGAGTTTGCAGATGCGACGTTCTGGTAGCCTCCGCCAATATTGGCGTAGGCTCCACTCGCTACATTTCCGAAGCCGCCTTCAACACAGGCGAAGGTGCCTGTAATCGTATTGTCACTTCCAGCGACGATACCGCTCCAGCTAGAAAATGAGTTCTGAGAGCCAAGTATTAGGTTGTGGCTACCCGTTCGGATATCGGTATTGGGGGTATCGTTGCGAAGTTCGTTATAGCCGATTACAACGTTTCCGAGGCCATTTGCTGTCGCAGTAGTTCCAGCCCCATTGTTAATTACAAGGTTGGCGCCGGAGATCGTCATGGTTGTGCCAGCAGTCGTAACATATTTCAGCGTGCTCTGGAGAGCCGTGATCTCTGCCTGCAATTGGGCTGAAGTTTGCGAAATGGCTGGAGTCCGAGTGACGAGAAAAGCGCCAGCGACTACGGTGGCAAGCATTAGAAATCCCATCGACCTCTGTCGCTGTTCAGCCCTGGCCAATCGCTCGGAGGAAGTTCTTGCGTGCACCTCCGACTGCTCAATCCTGAATATCAGATCATCTATGGTAGGTGTGGGATAGTTCATGATCTTGCTGATCTCCTCTAGTTTACTCTCGCAAATTCCGGGTGGGATCGCACTAATTGTAATTTTGCAGAATTTCGGGGCGCTTTAGGATTTCTCCTGCCGCAGTTATGATTTGCCGGAGTCTGTGCAGTCCTACCTCCGACGCCTGTCGAGTTCCATCCTTATCGCATCCAGCCGCTTTGTCCCCTCTTTGCGCGTTGGCACGAGCCAGCCGCCTTCGTCAGTCTCATTCCACGCATAAATGAGCACCATATTCGCTTCCGCGTTCGCCTGGTTCGCTCTATTCCAGGCGACTGCGGAACGCAAGTTATCGGCTAGTTCTGCGGGAGTGGGCATGGTGTACCAGGGTCCGGAATAGTACTTCGCTATAGAAAGCTCAGTAAGCCTGGGTCTGCCATCCCACCCTGCATTTACGGTGGGGATAACCTGTTTGCCTGTGGCACGAAAGCGCTCCCAGTAACCATGGTTTGCCTCTGCCAGTGAACTGTACGGGTATTCGCGATGCTCTCCACCTCCCGGAGCACTGTAACTGCTGATAGCATTCCAGCCGAAAGCGTCGAGATACTTCGCGCCATCTGAGGCGGAAAACACCTGCGCCACGACATATGGGTCGCCTGCGCCTGCGGCGCGGCTCTTTGATCGCAGCAGATCGAAGGCTTTGTGTGCTTCGATCTCCGAGCCAAACATTGGGGCGATGTTCTCGCAGGAGAATACAAAGAGCAGCGGTCTGTTGCCGCACACCTTCTGATAACTGGTCATCTGGAACATCCTTACAAACTGATCAGCAGTTTGAGGCCACTCCTCCTTCGGCCCCATGTGCGAACCGCCTTGCAGAATAAAGCAGAAGTTGGGCTTCAAGCGTTTCTTGCTGGAAAGGTACAGCTGCCAACCATAGTTGAAGCGATCCGCTTCTCGCCAGGATCTCGGGTGGTAGTAGCAAAACGCCCAGAAGTCGATGCCTCCGTGACGGGCGTAGTCTATCTCCTTGTCCATTACCTTCGGTGTATCCGATCGAACCTCAACGCTGGCATCCAGCTTCACCTTAGCGTAGAACGGCAGTCGATCGCGCCACTGTTCATCATTAAGGTTCGTTTCGTACTTTGCGCCAGACCACCATCCGTCCCACCGAATTGCGCCGATGATCGGCTTTGCTGGAGTTTGCGCCAATGATCGCGTGCAACTGGCAACGAGAAGGAGAACAACGCAAAATCGCCAGGCCGTGGAGAAATGCACCTTCGGCCGCGTAAAGACACAAAAGGACGCAAATATGGGATCACAGTTTGGGGCACAGCGAATAGTGTCGTTGTTTCGTAATGAGCTCATTCGATGTTTTCAAAATGACGAACAGAGTGTGAATTCCCTATCCGGTTTAGATTCGAACTATCGTTACTCCTGCTTTCGCTTGGGGCTTGTCAACACACTTCGTGCAATATTTCCGCAATATACGGATAGTGTGTATCACAGAAGGTATTGCAACCATCGGCTTTGAAAGACATCAAGTCTGTCGAGCCAATTACAGTAATGGCAAGTCTTTTCAATCAACCTGCTGAACGGAAGTAACAACGAACTATGCAAACCAACCTCCCTGGATTTGACGAACTGCTCAAGCGAATTGAGCAGTCTGAGCAGAGGGCAGTACTTTCTGAGCGGCAAGCAGAAGCTTCGGAATATCGCCTCGCGCGAGCAGAAAAGCGTCAACAGACAACTGCTGGTCTGCTGCTTCTTTCTCTCGTAGCGGGCGCCTTCTTTGCGACCCGTCCTGCTGCCATCTCACAGACTGCTTCGCAACTACAGGCCGAGATTGCTGCGATCCAGGCGACACTTAAGTTCGTGACGACCAGTGGAACCACGATGACAATTTCCGGGGCGAATCTAGTCATTAACAATGGCGCCAACCAGACGTCAACGGCCAACGGCCTCGGCAATCTTGTTATTGGTTACAACGAACTGCGAAACGATACTCCTAATTCGGATGTGCGAACAGGCAGCCACAACCTTATCCTCGGATCGCAGAACTCATTTTCGAGTTGGGGCGGGATCGTTGCGGGAAGCGGCAACACTATCTCAGGCACATACGCGTGCGTTGAAGGCGGCTTTGGGAACACGGCCTCAGGCGCTTATGCGAATATCGGAGGAGGTTACCAGAATGTGGCCTCTGCGAACTCTACGTACGTCGGTGGTGGCGGTCAGAATACGGCGAGTGGTCCCGGAGCGTCGATAACCGGCGGTAACTCGAATATCGCGAGCGGAGGATCGTCTGCAATCTCTGGCGGATATGCCAATACCGCAACGGGTAGCTCCACCTATGTGGGTGGCGGCGAAAACAACACTGCGATTGGCGGCGCAAGTTCCATCACGGGCGGTTATGGTAATCAGACGAACGGATCATCCTCTGCTATTACGGGCGGCGCCAGCAACATCACGAGCGGTGCCAACTCGATTGTTCTCGGTGGCAACGGCAATACAGCTTCGGCATCCTATGCTGTTGTCCCTCTAGATGCGGCTGCCTCTTCGATCACAACCATTAACAGCAACATCAGTACAATAAACACCTCGCTTGGCGGAATTACGACGAGCCTTGCGGCGATCAACACGACACTCGGTAATGACGCAACCGCAATCACTGCGCTCCAAGCTGCAAACACCACGAACGTCACGAACATAACAGCCCTCCAGTCTGCTACCAAGTTCATTACGACGGGTACCGACTTAAACGGCTTTCCGGCAATGTTTCTCACCGGATGCAACGTCTGGGTTCAGGACGGGTCGGGATCTACAAACGACAATGGCGCGGCGCCTAGCGGCCTTGGAAACTTAATCATTGGCTACAACGCAAATGGAAACCCGGCGGGTGATGCGCGCATCGGATGCCATAACCTGATAATCGGCGACGCCAACAATTACATCGGATATGGCGGTTTTGCATTCGGCCTCGCCAATTACATCGCAGGAGCCTACTCAGGCGTTGCTGGCGGATACTATAATCAGGCACTGGCAGAGTATGCGTTCATTGGCGGAGGCACCTACAATACAGCTAAGGCAGTATACGCGTCCGTTGTCGGCGGATACCACAATCTAGCGTCGGGGAATTACGCTTTTGCTGCCGGCGGCAACACCAACGCGGCAACAGGCTCATTCGCAGTTACAGGCGGTGGTTCTGAAAACACTTCATCAGGGACCGCAACTACGGTGTCGGGTGGCTATGGCAACCTGGCGGCCATCGGCTATTCTGCCGTAAGCGGTGGCCTGAATAACCAGGCATCGGCCATTTACTCATCCGTAAGCGGTGGCAACACCAACAATTCTGCAGGGTACGCTGCGTCTATTCTAGGAGGCACCAACATCACAGTAAGCTCAACAACAGGCCACTACCCGTAGACCAAAATCGCACATGAACTATCCGACAACAGCCTGGTGAAATGATTTCATTCAGAATTGCAATAATGCTCGTAGTCTCGACGCAACTGTGAGGGCTATCTCGATGAAGATGGTGATATTCGTAATGTTTGCCTGGCTGATGTCAATGACGTCTTGGTCACACGCGCAGACGCCTGCCTTCGGCACGCTGCTCTGGTCGAACAGCTTCAAAACCCAGGCCGATCTTGATGCTGGCAGTGGCTCAGGCAGCCTGGCTCCCGTTCTTGGCCGCGGCAGTGTCCTTGCACTCGTGAGCCCTAACGCAGGAGGCTCCGCCACCCGAAACTTCATCCTGCCCGTCGAACGCCTTCGCGCAAGGTACATTTCGGTATCGGCCGACGTAAAAGCGGAGAACGTGAGCGCTAAGCCTCAACCATGGAACGGCGTGAAGCTGATGGTAAAGATCGATACTCCCGCTGGCACGCAGTGGCCTCAACCACAAATTGGCATCGGCAGCTTCGACTGGACCCACTTCGCATCGCGCCTGCTTATTCCTGCCGAAGCCACTGCGGTCACCCTTGTTCTCGGGTTGGAGAGTGTGACTGGCAAGGCATGGTTTGATAACGCAAGGATCACCTTTGTGAAATCGATTCAACTTGCTGCGCCAGCGCCAGCCAATCAGCCAATCTTCCGGGGCCACAACCTTTCGCGTCTACGAGGCGCAATGGTAAGCCCTGGCAGTCTTACTCGGTCGGACCTACAAACATTTGCAGACTGGGGAGGCAACCTGATCCGATGGCAGCTAATACGCTCAAACATGCCCGATGACCAGAACATTCCTGAAGCGTATGATCGATGGCTGGACGACCAGTTGCACCGTCTGGATCAGGGACTTGATTGGGCACGGTCGATGGGAATAATGGTGGTGGTCGACCTGCACTCACCTCCCGGCGGCAAGAACTCGGCTGGAGGCTATCAGGCGGCCATGGGCGGCATCTTTAGCGATCCAAGGGCACAATCGCGTTTTGTAGACGTGTGGAAGAAGATTACGAACCGATACAAGGGCGAGAAGCAAATCTGGGGCTTCGACCTGGTGAACGAACCCGTTGATGACACCGCTTCTGATGGCTGCGACGACTGGCAGGGGCTAGCTCTCCGTGCAGGACGCGCCGTACAGGAGATCGATCCTGCCCGCGTGCTCATCGTAGAGTGCCCATCCTGGGGCAGCCCCGATGGCTTCACTGGCTTTCAGCCGATCCCTTTGCCGCATGTTGTCTACAGCGTTCATATGTATAACCCGGGCGAGTTTACGCATCAAGGCGTTTTCTCGCCGAGCGTTCCAGTTCAGTATCCCGGCAAAATCAGTGGGGTAGTATGGGACAAATCTGCCCTGGAGAAGTCGCTTGCGCCCGCTATTCAGTTCGCAAAACGTTATCGGGTGAATATGTATGTGGGTGAGTTCAGTGCGATACGATGGGCTCCAGGCGGAGAGAGATACTTGTCTGATTTGATCGATATCTTCGAGGAGAATGGCTGGGATTGGAGCTACCATGCCTACCGCGAATGGTCTGGCTGGAGTGTGGAGCATAGCGATGTAAAGGGCGAAGAGCAGCCCACTACGACACCAACCGCGCGAAAACTTCTACTGCAGCGCTGGTTCAAGCAAAATCAGAGAGCAAAGCAGTGATCGTTCAAGGACCGAGTCGTTGAAGCTGAACCTACCTCACCTGCGACGAACAAGCGAATCGGGAGAGGGAGAAATGAGCGTGCTCGCTCCGACTCAGGTAAAGAAATGCTGATTATGCTCCGTAACTTAATCTTGCTCGTCTTAGCATCAGTTATCGGCTCGGCCTCCGCGTGCGCACAGCCCACGTTCGCTTTGCACCACGGCTGGCCGACCTTCGAGTCGGGCATTGGAAGTGCACTAGACATCCGCGTGGACGATCGGTGGCTGCTCGCTGATGGTAAGTCAGCCCCCGCCACCTCATTGAGTTCCGCAGCCACCGCAACCGTTTACCATACGCGCGCGGGAACGATAACGGATACCTGGTCTCGCTACCTGGCGTTCAAGAACTGCTGGCGCCGAACGGTTACATTTCGCAATTCGACCTCTTCCCGTGAAGATCTTGATGGCGTTGAGCTTCGCCTGAAAGAGGCGTCTGTCAAGGGATCGCATTCATGGCAATGTCAGTCGTTCGCTATGAGCGAATGCGTACCGGGGAAGCAGACAGCATGCACAGCCTTCACCAGCGATGACGATTTCTACTCTACGAATTTATCTTCAGAAGGTCTGGTTACTCACTCTGTTCATGCCGCATGGCGGCTCAATCCGGAGCAATCTGCAACTATCGGCACACAGTACATTTGGGTTGTACCTGCGGGAATGGAAGCAGCCCGGAGATCGGCCCAGGACTGGTATGATGCCGTTGGGCTCACCGTGGCTGCTAGCTCCACCCCAAACATCGGAGACCTGTCCCTGTATCAGGCCTGTGCCGGTGGCAGCGTCGACTCAGGCTTCTCAGACACGGGTGGATTTGCTCCGTTTAGCAAACAGCTCGACTACATTCATGATCTTGGCTTTAACGCAATCTGGCTGATGAGCGTACTGAAACACAAGGATCCCGTGTCGCCGAAATCGGGCTGGAACCTGTACGACCCGGTCGACTATCGGCAGATCGACCCTGCATACGGTGGTGAAGCGGGACTAACGGACCTCGTGACTCAAATGCGCAGCCGCGGCTTCCGTATTATCTCGGAATTAGTCCCGTCCGGCGGACATGCAGACGTCTGCGTGCAGCACGCGGACTGGCATACCTACGACCGGGACGGCAGCAGAAGTCAGGGATTTGGGCAGGGATTAGACTACTCGTCACCCGGTTGGGAGCAGTATTGTAAGGAGACAATCGCCTGGATGGCATCTCGTTGGCGCTTTGATGGCTGGCGCGTCGACGTTGCAGATGGCTACGGGGTCAACTGGACGGAGTCTCACTATCCTCACGTCTCTGCTTCGACAATGGGCGGTTCGCTCGGCATGCTCAAGGCGATTCGAGAAGGCCATCTTAAATCAGGGGCTGCTCCGATTATCCTGCCAGAGAGCATCACCAATCGCCCCGAGCAGGCGCGATGGGGCCAGCTTGGATATGGCTTTGATCTAATCTTTCACCTCGAGGGAATTCACCCTGCGGGGTTGGCTCCAGCGGAACTGCAGAAAGATCTTACCGAGTACTTCGAACGGGAGCGCCTGTCTCTGCCTCGGGGAATGCAATCCATTCGAACCTTAAACAACCACGATAGTATCGTCTCATGGGGACGCGCGGATCGTCGCTTTGGCGTCGGCCTTCAGCGCGCCCTGACGGCGGTATGCGCAGTAGTGCCGGGTGTTCCTATGATCTATCAGGAGCAGGAGGTCGGCTCCTACACCTACTTCCGCAATCTATTCCAATCGCGCAAACGTGTTCCTGAGATGCGAAGAGGCGATGCAAACTATCTGTCTGTTCGTGCAAAACCGCAATGGTTCACGGTTCTGCGAAGCATCGGATCCGGCGCAAACGTCAGCAGAGCTATTGGTGTCGTAAATCTCTCGCCACAAGCGTCCACTGGCGATATCGTCCTTCCCAGTAGCATGTCTCCAAACTCACTATTTTTTGATGCAGTAACCGACCACCCGTTCAAGGCTAACGGACGAACCCTCCACATTCATCTACCTTCCTACGGCTTCGCAATTTTAAGGATTGGCGCCAGGCCTGAAGGGACCATTCTTGCGGAACGGTTCAGTACCCTAACTCTCTCAGATGTAATCGGCAGTTCCCGCATCAAGAGAGATGATAGGACATTGATTTTTGGTAACGGCGCCGACGAGGCAATCGAGTTTGCGACAAAGGAGCTCAAAGGGATACTCGCAAGCCCGGGTTTCATGTTAACGTACCAGAAAAATACCGATAGTTCGCTGCACGTGGATATTTCCGGACCTGTATCTACGGATAGCCGCGGTCCCGAGCTCAACCTCGATGGCGTCCATCGATGGCAGGTGAACACCATCACCGGTGAGTATGACGATCTGGTTCTCAGGCGGCACAATCCCTGGTCCGAGAAGCTGTACCGCTGGACCCCCAACGACGTGTGGGGCTACGAGCCTTATCACCTATACAATGGCTCTCTGCCCGCAGGCAGGCAGTGGCAATCCGCGGTAGCTCCTCTCACTCCAGGCAACGGCGCGATAACCTTTGAGGGTACTGGAGGCACGGGCTTACGCCTAACGAATATAAAGTCAAATTGTGTTAATCTCGTTCTTACCGACAAGTCCGAGATTCCAGGCTGCGCACCCTCCAGACTGACGCTCGCGTTCCTTCCAAGCGATCCCATGCTCAACCCTGAATGGCAGCCAGGATATCGCAATGACTGGGATGAACGCCCCAACCCGTGGACTCCGCCACTGCCGCAGAGGCTCGTTCTCTCATTCACTATGACGGCGGCAACGCGCAGCGAACTGCGCCGACAGCTAGATCCAGTGCCGATAAGTTCGCTGTCGGCCCGCATGTCGATTGGCGACGGCCAGAAGCATCAGGATGATCGGATCTGGCTGATTGATCCCAACGAGGTAAACTGGCAGAACCTGAACCTCAGCGCGGACGGCACCTGGGACGTCTGGCTGCAGCTTCGCCACAGCGAGCGGGGGCCGGAGGGGCGAGATCTTTGCGATCAGTATCAGGTGTTTATCGACGGGCAGCAGCACGAGATTAAGTGGGATCGGTTGAACGTCTGGTCAACTGGCAACGGCTACTTCGGATGGGCGAGAATCCCAAACATAGCGCTTTCAAAAGGTCCCCATTCACTTCGCATCAAGACCACCCACACTTGGTGCGCCCTACTGCCACGACCAATCATCAGTCGGGATCCTAAGTTCAAGCCTTAACGGCAGGATTCAGAATGCCTGTCACAGAATACAGCCGTTAGCGATTCTATATGTATATAGGTCTCCTTATTCAGGAGTTGAGAGGTAAACATGCGACGAGGATTGAAGGTTCGATTAATTGGTTTCAGCGTCTTGGGGCTTAGCGCCGCCATTGCGGGCTGTTCTCCGAAGGGGAATGGCGGAGGCACGGGCGGTGGCCCCACTCCGAAACTATCGACGGGAGAAATGTCCGATTTCTTCAAGACGAAGGTCAGTGGTAAATCGGGTGGGCGATTTACTGATGCAACATTTGCCGACCCCAAGACTTTCAATCCGGTCCTTGCAAATGAAACATCAAGCACGGATGCACTCGGTCCCGTCTTCGACAGCCTCGTTGCCAGAAACCCGGAAACTCTAGAGTTTGAGGGGGCTTTAGCCTCGTCCTGGACGACCTCCGACGATAAGAAGACGTGGACTTTCAAGCTGCGAAAAGGCGTGAAGTGGAATGATGGCCAGCCGTTCACTGCCGATGATGTTATCTTCAGCTTTGACGTTGTGTACGACAAAAACATCGCCAGTGCGACACGCAGCATTATCACTTTTGATGGCAAGCCACTGATCTACACGAAGATCGACGACATGACGGTCGCCTTGACACTGCCTTATCCAATCGGCCCTTTCCTCGATCTGGTCGGCATCACGATCATCCCGAAACACAAGCTCGAACCTATCTGGAAGTCCGGTGGATTTAACACTGCATGGGCTTTAAGCACGCCTGGCGCCGATATTGTTGGCACCGGCCCCTTCTCCATTTCGAAGTACACCCCGGGCCAATCGATCGCGTATAAACGCAATCCATACTACTGGCGCGTTGCCGCGGATGGCAAACAGCAGCCGTTCCTTGAGGGTGGCGTCACGCAGATCGTGCCCGATCTTAATACGGTTCTCGCGCGCTTCAAATCTAAGGAGAGCGACTATACCGCAGTCCGCTCCCAGGACTGGGTCACCGTTAAGAACGAAGAGGCCGCTGGCGACTACAAGGCCGTTGACGCTGGTCCAGCCTGGGGTTTCAGCTACCTGGGCTTTAATGTTAATCCGGCAAACACCAAGATGCCGGAGTACAAGCGCGCCTGGTTTAGCAAGAAGGAGTTCCGGCAGGCGATCTCGTCTGCACTCAATCGCGACAACATGGTCACCACCGCGCTACGCGGAATTGGCCACCCACTCTGCTCGCCAGTATCTGTCGCCAACAAACTGTTCTACGACTCTGCGCTTCAACCGTACAAATGTGATCCTGCTAAGGCAAGCGCTCAGCTCGCATCAATCGGCCTATCCACAAAGAACGCCGAAGGCATACTTACCGATTCTGCTGGCCATCCGGTTGAGTTCACGCTGATGACTAACACCGGCAACACGGTCAACCTACAGATCTGCACTGCAATTCAGGACGACCTAAAGAAGATTGGCGTCAAGGTTATCATCACTCCAGTTGAGTTTAACTCACTTGTGGAGCGCATGCGCAAGACCTTCGATTGGGAGGCCAATGTCCTCGCATTTACGGGCGGGGTTGAGCCACTAAACGGCAAGAATATCTGGAACAGTTCTGGCATGGCGCATGTGTGGTGGCCAAAACAGGACAAGCCTGCAACCGTTTGGGAGGCGGAGATCGACGGGATCTTTAACGCTGCTGCCCGCGAGACGGATGAAGCAAAGCGCAAGAAGCTGTATGACCGATGGCAGGAGGTCATCTATGATCAGCAGCCACTCATCATGCTTGTGACCGGCGATTCGCTGTACGCCGTTCACAACCGCCTTACGAACGTGCGCCCGAATGCTCTCGCAAGAAACGTTCGATGGAACCTCGACGAGTTCTCAGAGCGATAAAGATCGGGAGCAAAACACAGGCATGATTAGATTCATCGCGAAGCGATTGCTAACGATGATCCCGCTGCTTATCGGCATCTCGTTTCTCTGCTTTGCCGTTCTGCAGCTTGCACCGGGTGATTACGTTCAGTCGCTGCTAAGCGGCGATCAGTTCTCCGATGAGCTTCGCAAGCAGGTCACGCATCAGTTTGGACTGGACAAGCCCTGGCCTGTCCAGTACATGCTATGGCTTGGCAATGCCTGCAGGCTCAACTTTGGTGTCTCACTTGCAACGCGACAGCCGGTTGCCGATATGCTTTGGGAGCGAATGGGCAACACGCTTATCCTCTCCCTCTGCTCGTTCTCGCTTGCTTGGGGGTTGGCGATACCGCTTGGAATACTGTCTGCAGTTAAACGCAACAGTTGGATAGACCGAGCAAGTTCGCTCTTTGCGTTCAGCGGCATCTCCATCCCCGGGTTCTTCCTCGCGCTCCTTGCTATACTTTTCGCGCAGAAAACGGGCTGGTTTCCTGTCGGCGGCATGCATCGCGCCTATATTGACGACCTCACCGGCCCACAGCGGATACTGGACCTTCTTCACCATCTGGTGTTGCCTTCCATCGTGCTTGGAGTCGCAGGATGCGCGAGCATTATGCGACAGATGCGAGGAAGCCTCCTCGATACTCTGCGTGAGAATTACATCACTGCAGCAAGGGCCAGAGGTTTGTCTGAGAGCAAAGTGGTGCTGAAACATGCTGTCCGCAACGCGATCAACCCTCTGATTACACTGTTTGGCTTCAGCCTGGCGGGCCTTCTCTCGGGTGCAGCGCTGGTTGAGAACGTTATGGCATGGCCGGGTCTGGGCAGGTTAATCCTAGAGTCTGTTCAAAGCAAAGACGTTTACATGGTTATGGGTAGCTTTACCATGGGTGCGACGATGCTGATGCTTGGCAACCTGATTAGTGATGTTCTCCTTGCAGTGACGGATCCGCGCATAAGGCTGGGGAGGTAATAAGGCAATGACCAACGTTACCACCAATCTCGATACCGAAGCGCTCCTGGCTCTCGAAGAGGCGCCTTCAGAGACTCCATTCCAGCTTGCCTGGCGGCAGCTTCGCAAGAACCGGTTTGCGGTAGCTGGCGGCGTAATCCTTATATTCCTCTATTCGGCAGCTATCCTTGCAAACTTTCTGTCCCCATATGCAATGACGGAACGATCTGACAGAGTCTATCAGCCCCCATCTCCTGTACTGTTTCACGATGGTGAAGGTCACTTCAGTCTGCGCCCCTATACTGCGCGGCTTGATCTCGATCAGTCAACCCAAACATATCATGTGGCTGCGGGCACGGCAACGCCGCTGCAGTTTCTGGTTCATGGCGAGTCCTACCATCTGCTTGGCATCCTCCCGCTTAGTTTTCATATTGTTGGTACGCACGGCTCTGCGCCCTTCCATCTTCTTGGAACAGACAGCGATGGGCGCGACGTGTTCAGCAGGCTCCTCATCGGTTCCCAGATATCGCTCTCCATCGGCATCGTGGCAATTATGATCACGTTCTCGGTTGGGCTTTCAGTTGGCGGCATTGCTGGATACTATGGCGGGACGATCGACAATATCCTGATGAGAGTCTGCGAAGTGATCATGTCGATCCCGCAGTTCTATCTGCTTATCGCGCTATCTGGGCTGCTGCCAGCGACACTTGATCCGCGACTGACATTTCTTCTCATCATCGTTATTCTGAGTTTTGTGGGATGGGCAGGGCTAGCAAGGGTAATTCGTGGCATCTCGCTCTCTACTCGTGAGCTCGAGTATGTACAGGCTGCGCGGGCGCTTGGCGTATCCGACGTTAAGATCATACGCAGGCATATACTGCCAAGCGCATTCACGTATGCCACCGTTTCCGCAACTCTCGCCATTCCGGGTTACATCCTGGCAGAATCCGGGCTCAGCTTCCTCGGCTTGGGGATAAAAATCCCGATACCAAGCTGGGGAAATATGCTTAGCGCCGCAATGGACACCGATGTTCTAACGTCCAAATTTTGGATGCTTACACCCGGTGTGATGATTTTCGTAACTGTACTAGCGTTCAACTTTCTGGGAGATGGGCTGCGCGATGCGCTGGATCCCAAGCTGAGGAAATAGCATTGACCGAATCACTGGAGGCTGCTTCTCCTGTTCTATCCATACGTAACCTGAAGACCCATTTCTTTACAGATCTGGGGGTAGTTCCTGCCGTCGACGGGGTCGATTTGGAGGTGTTCGCCGGGCAGACTCTGGGCGTCGTTGGCGAATCTGGCTGCGGTAAGAGTGTTACGGGTCTTTCAGCCATGAGGCTTGTCGCGCCTCCCGGCAAGATTGTTAGCGGTGAGATCTTACTGCGCGATGAAAACCTGCTAACTCTAACTGAGAAAGAGATGCAACAGCGTCGCGGCCGCGACCTTGGGATGATTTTCCAGGAGCCCATGACGAGCCTCGATCCGCTCTACCCAGTTCGAGATCCTCTGATGGAGGCGCTCCTTGCTCACACAGCGATGACGAAACAGGAGGCGCTTCAAGAGTCGATTAGGCTCCTTGGCGCAGTCGGAATCCCTAATCCCGAAAAAAGAGTCAACAGCTACCCACATGAACTTTCGGGAGGCATGCGGCAACGAGTAATGATCGCCGTGGCGCTCTCCTGCAAACCAGCGGTCTTGATCGCTGACGAACCGACAACGGCTCTTGACGTTACGGTGCAGGCACAGATACTCGCGCTGCTACGAGATCTGCAAAAAGAGACCGGTACTGCAATTCTTATGATCACCCACAACCTGGGGCTTGTTGCAGAGAACTGCCAAACCGTCGCCGTGATGTATGCTGGTAAGGTGGTCGAGAAGGCTCCTGTCCGCACACTTTTCAAGAATCCGCGCCATCCCTACACTCAGGGGTTGCTGCGCGCAGTGCCTAGGCTCGATCATCCTCCGAAACAGCCGCTTCCTACGATTCCAGGTATGGTTCCTAATCCACTCAGATTGCCGACAGGGTGCCGGTTCAGGTCCCGATGTCTCTTTGCGATTGATAAATGTGCTGCTGAACAACCGCCATTAGCGGAACTAGGCGGCGGACATGTATCTGCATGCTGGGTTCAGCCAGAATTCTCTCTTGTGCCGTCCGAAACGAGGGCCGCATCGTGACGGAACCTCTAATCCGAGTTGAGAACCTGACTAAACACTTCCACAGCGGTGGCGGGTTTCTGGGCGGCTCTGCCTCTACGGTCCGTGCGGTTGACGGTATCAGTTTCGAGGTATTGCGCGGAGAAACTCTTGGTTTAGTCGGCGAGAGCGGTTCGGGCAAGTCGACAACTGGCCGACTGCTCTTGAGGCTTGTCGAGCCAACCAGTGGCATGGCCTACTACGAAAACCAGGAGCTGTTTGGGCTCTCAGCATCCGAAATGAAACCGCTTCGGCGCAAGATGCAGATCGTCTTTCAGGATCCGTATGGATCGCTGAACCCGCGTATGACGGTCAGTAACATTCTGCGCGAAGGTTTGGAGCCGCTCGGACTAAGCCGGACCGAAGAGGAGGCAGAGATCACGCGCCTTCTCGAAATCGTTGGCCTGCGAAGCACCCATCGCAACCGGTATCCGCACGAGTTCTCGGGCGGTCAGCGCCAGCGTATCGGCATCGCCAGAGCGCTCGCTGTGAAGCCCGAGTTTTTGATTGCGGATGAGCCAGTTTCTGCACTGGATGTTTCAATTCAGGCTCAGGTGCTTAATCTGCTGCTGGAACTCCAGCAGAGGTTGAACCTGACGATGCTGTTTATCGCGCACGATCTTGCCGTAGTACGGCATATGAGCGACCGCATCGCGGTTATGTACCTAGGGAAGATCGTTGAAATTGCTGAAAGCGGCCAGATCTACCTCAACCCACGACATCCTTACACCAGATCGCTGCTTGCTGCCATCCCTATCCCAGATCCCGATGCAAAGCCTGCCGAGACCTCAGCAGATCCCGGAGCGCAATCGGTTCGGAGCGAAGGATGTGTCTTTCGCTCGCGTTGCTCCTTCGCTACAGATAAGTGCGCCCAAGAGCCTGCTCTGGTCGAAGTTGAACCGGGCCACTTATCCGCCTGTCATTTTGCTAACACATTGCCGAGCCTATAGCGACGCGTCGGAGTTACCCTCACATGCGAGCTTGCGAGCGAATCGGGACCGCATTTAGCCCCGAAGGGGAGGCAATCTCCTTAGCCCAGGCTGACAGGCCTGGGTACAGGATGGCCGATTGTTTACCCTCCCCTGATTCGCTCGCAAGCTCGCAGGGGCGGGAGTCGCAACCGCGCCTTCGGAACCTCAAAGAACCAGAATCGAGGTAACCAATGACCAGTTTTCCTCTTCGTAAGCGACTTGAACTTTCTGGAGATTGTTGGTGGTTCGCATTCAGCCCAGCCAATATCAAGGGTGCGACAACGAAAGAAGATCTCGAAACTGCGGGTCTAACGACTTACCCTTGCTCGGTGCCTGGAAACTTCGAATTGGACCTGCAGGTTGCCGGGCTCATCGAAGAGCCTTTCTTCGGCATGAACATCGACGCTCTACGCAAGTACGAGTCCTACCACGTCTGGTATGGACGAGACTTCGTTATGCCTGAGTATGACGAATCAGCATGCAAACCTGTATGGACATTCGAAGGGATCGACTGCTTTTCGACCGTATTTCTAAACGGAAAAACGCTCGGATTTACCGAAAACATGCTCATTGAGCATTCGATGACCGGGGTACGCAGCCGGATAGTGAATGGCGTAAATTCGCTGACCGTTCACATCAAACCGGCCTCGGCAGAGGCGCAGCTCTACCGCTATTCCCCGGGCGTCTCCGCTTTTCGTCAATCGGTCGATAGCCTCTATGTTCGAAAAGCCCCACATATGTACGGCTGGGACATTATGCCCAGGGCGCTTTCTGCTGGTATCTGGCGGACCGTCTCAGTAGCGTTTGTCCCTGTTCAGCGTATCGATTTCACCTATCTCGAAACAGTTTCGGCAACGGAAATAAGTGCGCAGCTTCGACTTCGATACCGTGCGGTACTGCCGGGCGCCGATTTTGTGCGCGATCGCTTCACATTCAGGATCGATGGCTCATGCGGAGATTCTCGATTTCATCACGAAGAGCTCCTCGTCTTCAGCGCTGGTGATGTCACGCTAAATCTACAGAATCCTAATCTCTGGTGGCCACGTGGGAAGGGCGAAGCCGCTCTCTACGACGTTAGGATTACACTGCTTAAAAACGGCGAGGTACTCGATGCAACTGAATTCCGCCACGGAATACGAACTATTGAACTAAACCGTACAAGCGTTACAGACATGCAGGGCAGCGGTGAGTTCTGCTTCTATGTCAACGGCGAACGACTCTTTGTTAACGGGTCGAACTGGGTTCCGGCCGACGCTTATCACTCGCGCGATAGAAGCCGTATCCCCGGAATGCTTGCTCTTGCGGCAGAATCAGGCTGCAACATGCTGCGCTGCTGGGGCGGCAACGTGTATGAAGACGATCTGTTTTTCGATCTATGCGATGAACTAGGAATCCTGGTCTGGCAGGACTTTGCGATGGCATGCGCTGTCTATCCACGCGATGGAGCCTTTGCGAATAGGATTTATGCAGAAGCGTTGTCTGTAGTTCGCCGCTTACGTCAGCATGCCTGTCTTGCTCTGTGGGCTGGCGACAACGAATGTGACCAGGCCTATAGCTGGATGAAGCAGGGCAACCCCAACCACAACACACTCACCCGCAAAGTATTGCCAGAACTGCTTAGGATGGAGGATGGGCGACGCCCCTATCTTCCCTCTTCCCCGTATCTGGATGAGGTGGGTTATGAAAAGGGCAACTACTATCTGCCCGAAGACCATCTCTGGGGCCCGCGCGACTACTACAAGAGCAGCTACTACCACAACTCCCTCTGCCATTTTGCAAGCGAGATAGGCTATCACGGCTGTCCCTCGCCAGATTCTATTCGCAACTTCATCTCACCGAATAAGCTGTGGCCACCGGAAAATAACGACGAATGGACGCTGCATGCCAGCTCCCCTATACCAGAAGCGCATCTCTACGACCATCGAATCGCCCTGATGACGAATCAGATCCGGGAGATGTTCGGCACTGTGCCAGAGAACCTCGAGGACTATTCCTTCGCCAGCCAGGCAGTTCAGGCGGAAGCAAAGAAGCACTTTATTGAGCTATTTCGTTCAACGATGTGGAGGCGTACAGGGATATTGTGGTGGAATCTAATTGATGGATGGCCACAGTTCTCGGATGCCGTTGTCGACTACTACTTCACCAAGAAGCTCGCATTCCATGCGATTACACGCGTTCAGCAGCCTGTCTGCGTGATGCTCCGAGAACCTAAGGACTGGCGGCAGGAGATCGTGATAAGCAACACTTCCCGAGCCAACTGCGAGATTGAGTACACCATCACAGATGCAGACTCTCAGGAAACTGTGGCCCGCGGAGCTATTGCTGCACCGCACGACAAAGTAACAGTCATTGGCTCGATACCGTATTGCGCCGCCGATAAACGGTTCTACCTAATTGAATGGAGCGGGGCATCGGGTCTGGCAGGAAAGAACCACTATCTTGCCGGTTCACCAGCATTCGATCTGGATGATTATAAAAGATGGTGGTCGATGGCATTTTAGTGCGAGTGAAGTTTGAACTGTTTTGCGACACATGTCGTCCTAGGATTGACTGACATTCATCAATTTGATATGAACGCAATTTCGCGCAGCTATTCAGGAGCACCAATAAATGAAAACCACACAATTAAGACATACCATCTCATGGGCTGTAATTGCATGCTTTTTCGCCGCGACAATGGGCGGAGCAAATGCACAGATGTCGCGCAGGGGCGCGGGGCAGAACTCTTCACGTTCCGACAGCCAGCCGTCGCCACTCGTTGTCGCGCATCAGACCCTATTGCAGGCTGCGCAATTGATGGAGAGTGCGCTTCCGATCTATGATGGTCACCGCCATCGCGCTATTCAGCTAGCTCGAATTGCAGCTAGTCAGATTGTAGATGCGGCGAACGGAACACCAGCCACCTCAGCAATAACTGGCAAGACCAACGCACAGCGAGCAGCATTAGTGCCCAAGGGAACGGAATCGGAACTCACACATTTCAACTCTGAGCAGATTGCGGCAAGCAACATCAAGATCCAACAGAGTCTAGTGCTCCTGCAGAAAGCTATGGCACAGTGCCAGTCCATTGGAAATGACAATGCCGGACACATGGCGGAAGCGTACAACTTTGCGGGGTATGCAATACAGGCAGCCAACAAAGGGCTCTCCTTCGTGGCTTCTAAAAACCACACAAACTAAAGAGCTTTGTTATCTTAGTCGCCGAGTTAAAGGCTGGTTCAGAAATCCTGAACCGGCCTTTATCTATTTGACGGTCGCGATTAATTCCCGTTGAACAAAAGCAATGTTACCCCTTGAAACTCCCCAAAAGCGATTTAGGGAGGTTAAACAAGGAGCCGAGATTAAGACTAGCTAAGTCAAGTTTGTTCGCCTGGAGTTAGTCCGAATGCATCCCGTTACTGCCCTTATCTCTACTGTCTGCTTAGTGTGCGCTCTTCCTGCGATGTCTGCCGCAGATGGCGCTCCTGTCCATGGTATCACATTCTATGTTTCAAAACTAGGAAACGGCAAGGATGGCGCCAACTGGCAGAACGCGTTCAGGACTGTGCAGGCTGCACTTGATGCGATACCAGATAATGGTGGCGGCAACCGAATATTTATCCGGCCAGATACCTACTTTGAAGCCAACCTATTCCCGGCAAACCGGGGCGCTAAGGGCGCATACAATGAGCTGGTTGGCGACACGGATGGCAAACTCGGTTCTGGTACGAAGGGACCCGTAATCGTCGATAGTGGCGATACCGCACAGAAGGGCTTCAAGAGCTACGATTGGTGGGGGACCATACGCGCCACGTCGCAAGGTTGGTCTCCTCAACACACCGAGAAAACCTTTTCATCGATTGGATGGGACCGCTGGAAGTTTAGTCACCTGTACGCAACCGGTGGAGACGCAGGAATCTTTTTTGACGGCACAGACCACGTTGAGCCCTTCAGTGTGGTAGTTGAAGATTGCGTGAGCATCGGTCGAGCTTTTGGGGGTGGAGTTGCAAGCTGTCTCTCCCGACCGGACGAACCAATTACTTATCGCCGATGCCACCTGATCGCCCTCGACTTCTGGGGCGACACGGCAGGGGCCTATGTTCGCGTCGAGAACAAGAGCATGCCCAAGCAGACTGATGCAGTATTTGAAGACTGCATACTCGTTGGTCCACAGTGCGCCCTGAAGAGCAGCAATTTCGGATTTCACACCTTTTCCAATATCAGGCTGACTCGATGCCGATTGTTCGCAATGAATATGTCTCAGCCTGCCGGAACGCCTACTGACGGCATCATCCAGAGCGTTCAGGAGGGAAAGCTGTTACATGTGGATCTGGAAGACTGCACACTTGCAGGTTACAAGGTCTTCGGATGCATCAAGAACAAGCAGACCGTCAAAGATATAACATACACCACGCATGGCGACGTAAAGGCTTACATTCAGTTTCAGCAGGAGATGCCGACAGGGTTTCATCGCCTTGGAGCCTGGCCTATCGACATGCTTCAGGCGCTAGCCCCTGCCCTGCCACCATACAAAACCCCATACACCGCGCGTGAGACGGCGGTAAAAGATATGTGTGAAGTTACACCGTTCGTATGGAAAGGCGAGCTTTGTCTGCTTGAGTGCATTCGGCCAACATCCGGAGGGACTGCGGACCAATTCTATCTATCTGTCAAAGATGTTGAGACAGGAACTGAATTGTGCCAGTGCGCGCACGGATACGGCCTGGGTTCGGCGCTAGTGAATGGCGACGAACTGCTCGTGTTTGCTTCTCGATGGGAGAAGAACGGCTGGCACGACGTTACGATGTTTCGATCCACGGATCTGAAAGAGTGGAAAAGTAAAGTCGTAATTCAAGGTGAAAATGAGGAGTTGTTCAACACGTCCGTTTGCCGCAGTCCGCGGGGATTCGTACTGGCTTATGAATCCAACGACACGAAGTACGTTACCTTTACCGTGAAGTTCGCGCAATCTCGCGACCTCGACAAGTGGACAAAACTTCCCGATGCCACGTTTGGAAAAGACCGATATGCCGCATGTCCGTGCATTCGTTATGCAAAGGGACACTACTACCTGATGTATCTCGAGCAGAGGTCACCTCGGTGGTCTTTTGAAACCTACATCGCGCGCTCGTCGGATCTTAAAAAGTGGGAGTTGAGTTCTGCCAACCCAATTCTGCGACCTGAGGGACTTGACGAAGGCATCAACGCCTCCGACCCCGACCTGGTTGAGTGGAAGGGTAATACCTACCTGTACTATGCCACTGGCGATCAGATGACCTGGGCGAATGTCAAGCGAGCCATCTTTCCGGGCACACTCACGCGATTTTTGGAGTCATGGTTCACCAATCCGGGTATCATCGATGAACACAGCGGAAAATAGGGTTTCGCTCGCATCCGGAGGCGCGCATTAGCCCCTCTCCCGTGGTCTCCACCATGTTCTCTGCTGCGCCCGAAGAATGAGGGACCTGAGCAGAAAGAGGCCCGAGGGTGGTCTCCGCGCGTTGCGAAGCAACTAGGGCGTGGAGGAGGGTCCGAGCGGGAAGGAGCGAGCTTGCGAGTGGAAAAGGGAGAAGTAGGGTGCGGGACTCACGCATCCACTGATGGAGGGTCAATTGAACCGGTTGCTCAGTGTAATCTGGATGCTGCTATACGTTGGTATATCCTATACCGCACACGCCGATGGATCAGATCGCAAGCTCCTGTTTGCCGAGTACGGGAATACCATAAACCGTCTGCTTGAAGTCGATTCTACCGGTAACGTCACGTGGGAGTACCATCCCCCATCTATCTGCGTTATCTTTCAGCCGCTTCCAAATGGTAACGTTCTTATGGGATGCGGCGGTAAACCCACGCAGGTCCAGGAGGTTAACCGTGTGGGCGAGGTGGTGTGGAAATACGTCAGTTCGTGTCCACAAGTCCTCGGATGCGAAAGGCTTAGCAATGGCAATACGCTGATCGCGGAGCAGGGTCCATGCCAGGCTGTCGAGGTAGATCCGAAAGGCAAAGTCGTTCACATCACGCCGTTAACCACATCAGAAAAGCCGTACCATTTGCAGGTGCGCAACGTTCACAAGCTGCGAAACGGAAATATTCTGGCCGCGCACGAGGGCGAAGGCGCCGTTCGCGAAGTAGATCCGAGCGGCAAGGTGGTGTGGGAATTCAAAGGGGTTGAAAATACAGGCGACGCCCAAAGATTGAAGAATGGCCACACACTGATATCATGCGGCACTCAAAAACGCGTCATTGAGGTAGATAAAGCCTGCAAGATCGTATGGGAGTTCAAGGGCGAAGAGGCTCCTGAGCTAAACATAGTGTGGGTATCGAGCATTCAGGTGCTGAAAAATGGAAACCTGCTCATCGGCAACTTCCTACGGAACCATGAAGGCAAAGGCGTGCACGCCTTCGAGCTCACCCGCAAGAAGAAGGTGGTCTGGACCTACGCAGACCACCAACTGGTCAAATCACTGACAACCGTACGAGCTGTGGGCGAGTAATTGCGCGTTCACTTCCGTGCGGATTGACGTGTTGCAGCCTCTGTCAGAATGGGCTCGATGGCATAGCCAAGTGGCTTACCTTCTGCTACCTTCTGAACTGCGTCTTTGAGCGCATCCTCAGCCCCCGGAGGCACCGGGCCAGTCCACCAGTTCATACGCTCGCTATAGCACCACACATATTCATCCGTTGTATAGAGTGCGTAATAGGCGTTATGCTCGAACCATTTCGTTCTCTCTTCAGGAGTAAGCAGATTGGCAAGCTTTGCCGCCT
>CAIXIX010000066.1 GCA_903919615.1 uncultured Chthonomonas sp. | reverse complement strand
ATGGCAAAATCGTAAATCACGCCTGCCTACAACCAATACTAGCGAACGAAAGGGAGAAAGACCACCACCCCAAAAAATGATGACAGGGTGGGCCAAAATTCTCCATCAAAGTGGGCCAAACCGGGTTGTCAAAATCAGGCACGTTTTGTAAACACTTTAGAACGTCCAGAACAGGCTGCAGGATGCTAGGTGAACCCTCGTGCCCTTTACGCTGATCCCTTTTCCCTTTTCCTTGCAATTTCGATGCAATCTTAGCGAATCATAGCGGCATTAAATGAGCAATAAATTATCATATCAGTCAATAGCTATTAATATACTATTTTACCGTTGCAGGTGTGTGCAATTAGCATCTAAGTGCGACATGGCCGGGTGGCGGGGTAAGTGGGTAATGGGGTAATGGGGTAATGGGGTAATGAGGTAATGAGGTGCGACGATGTTATCAAAGAACAAACAGCAAGCGGTGAAATTCTGCCGGATTTCTCGATCGCCTGATGCTCACTTCGAAATGACGGTGGGCCGCTGGGCTCACTTCGAAATGACGGTGTACGGTTTCGCTACTCTGGAGTATCATAGCGGCGTGCGGTGCGTAATCTCAATTTCGCTGTGGCAGCCTGCATGCATCACTGTGCAGATGATCGAATCGATATACTTGCATCGTGCGTTCCGCGTTAGAAAAGTGCGATTTCGCCTCGTCCTCTTTTCCAAGCCTGGATAGCGCAACCGCATGCAGCAGGCTGGTGTACATGCCAGTCTCAAGATCATAACTCGTGTCGTAGGAAATGCCATCCAGCGCTTTTTGAGGCGCACCGAAATAAAGATGAATTGCAGCTAAATCGCCCATTCGCACGGCAAATTCTTTCGGGTTATCCGCTCTTTTTGCAATTTCACAGGCACGTTGTGCAAACGCAAGCGAAGCGGCCTGGTTTGCAGTTCTTGCATGCATCCTTGCGATTTCACTGTGCAACCATGCGCGAACCCCATGGCTAGCAGAAACATTTGTCAGCGGCATCAGCATATTCAGCGCAAGCTTAGCTCTGGCAGATACGTTTTGATACGAGGAGCGTTGCACGCCGAGCAGATCGTACGCGCCGCCGGACTTTGCCCTCGCAATCATTATCTTTGCATACAGCCAGTGGCTGCTCAGTTCCGGATATCCGTCTGATAGCTGAACCAGGCGCCTAGCAACTCGTTCTGCTGCCGGCTGTATCTCTGCGAGGCTAAAGTGCCGCGAGTGCGCGCGCATGATCTTACAGACTATCGGGCGAACCTCGGGGTAACGGCCAAGCAGAAATTGGCCCTGCGCTGTGCATGCTACGCAGTGTAAATTGAATAGCGCATACTCATCCGGAGATAGCTGCGGTCTGTCGATTGCATGCCACCTTGCGTCGAACGCCTCGATTGCGCGCCTGCGATCCAGTGCGCTGCAACTGGGGTCTATGACCGAGAATCTGCCACTGATCAGCGCTGCTATCTCATCTTCATGCGCCCCTAACTTTCTGCACAGTTCCAGCAGTTGGGCTTCGCCCGGCCAGGTTTCTCCTCGCTCCCACCGTGCAATAGTTGAGTGTCTGATGCCGAGTGAGGCAGCCAGTTGTTCTAGGCTCCAACCCTTTCGCTGTCTCAGAGCCCACAACACCTCGCCCCAACCCATGGTTAGTTGATGGGGTTCTGCATACGCTGCCTTTAGTGCCTTTGTTCCGCGCGCAGCCGGAAGCAGTTCCAGGGCCATCTGGCGCTGCTGTCGTGTGGCCTGGATTGCGTCGAGTACGGCTTCGAGTTCTGGAATATGTGGCACGTTGGTGCCATTCTCCCAACGAGATATCGTGTTGCGAGCGATACCGGCCTGCTTAGCCAGCGAATTAGAGGATATTCTACTTGAGATTCGAAGGGACTTAAGGTAGTCGCCTAGCATCGTCTTCCTCGACTGAATACTCGGATAGTTCGTTATGAGGGGATCTGAACGGTTGAGCTGTCTGCGGAGCTGCGCTGCGGGGCGATTGCTGCAAGGTCTACTTTACCCGAATTGCGTTACATTGCAACACCTTTTTGCGTAAATCTGGTAAATGTCAAACAGCGCACACGTTGCGGTGATTATGCATCGTGTGCGCTGTTAGTTTTTGTGCGGTTGAACGTGGTTTGAGGGGCTATTATTAGCTTACATTCAGATGGGGACTGGTAGCTTATTAGCTCAGTGCCAGACTTCGTTTTTCCTGCGCAATTGCTGCCTTGCTTCGCCGCCGCCGCACCATTGCACCTATGCCAGCAATCAAAGAGGAGAGTGCCAGCGCTGTCGCGCCCGGTTCGGGCGTCGAGGATTGATGCGACGCTATATCGAAGTTCGGGCCAAACATTCCCGGGTCGAAGGAGGTCCCTAGATACAACGGACCATCAGGGTCTTGACCTAGCCCTAATTCATCAACTAAGCCCACATAGGTAACAGATGGAATAGTAGCAACGCCTAGACTTTGCGTTCTCATAATACTGTATTCCCCGATGTCCTCAGCGATAAAGTAGGTACCTGGGTGCAGCACGACAGGAGCGATGCTATGAGCGTAAAATCCTGGTGTGCCAACCAGCGGATCAGAATCCGTGGGCGTTGCGCTCGCGATGAGACCGCTTGAATTGTACAGGCGCACCTGATTTCCTGGAGTTTCGAAAGAATCGTCCAGAGCGACTACGGTGATTGAGTTGTTTACATTAAACTCCCATCCAGCAGAAAACGTACCTGTCCCAGTGCTTGTGGGAAGACCGCTTGAATACTGGAGGACGGGCGTGCCCTGCGCCAACGCACAGGTTGGCAGTACGCATGTGGCCAGAGCGGCGTAGAGTGACAGTGTGCAGAATCGTTTCACGTGATTTACTCCCTGGTATGTCTATGGTTTGCAACCGGATTCGTGCCGCATATAGCCTGGCATTCCGCCACTCTGATCGACAGCGAGTTGGATATTGGCAGGAGAAGCGATAGCCGGTAATTCGATGGAATTGGAGCCCAATTAGCCCATCGTGTTGAGGCGAATTCAGTATATCCAGATCAATAATGCCAATGTTGCAATGGGCACCGAAGTGATGCATTGTGCAGATATATGTTGCAAAGAGCAGAAGAAGGGAGCAGTAAGGAGGTAATGCGGTTATTGCCTGGGGCGATGATAGAAAAGTCGATGATGTCTTTGGAGTAAATTAAGACTTTGAAGGTTTCGTCTATGAGCCCCCTGCGAGTTTGTAATCAAACCATGCTGCTGATGTCTCAGCAATCTCACGATAGACGACCTCTTCCTTTCTGCCAGAGCGTTTAAGCACGGGCGAAGCGGAGTTTATTTAATCCCCCGCCCCGAACCCGTCCCACATTTGCTCGCAAGCTCGCCTCTTTCCGCTTGAGTCCCTCATTCTTCGGGCGCAGTAGAGGACACGGAGGGGACACGGAGGGGACACGGAGGGGACAGGCTTCTTAGCCTATCGGATGGGGGCGTTAGCTCGGACCAACGCGGTTCACATCAACCTTAAGGCTGTTATCGGTAATCCGTTTCATTGTGAGCGTCTGGTCGCCAAAGCGATATTTAATCTCATCCGGCTTACCAATGAACTTATGGTAGTAACGAAGGGTCTCAGGTGATTGGAAATCATCGGTGATCACATATCGGCCCTTACCGTGATTGAATGTCTTTATACCTTTGGTCCAATCCGCTATGCCTGCCTTCGCTGCGAGTGGTCCCCATGCTACGCAGGTTGCTCCTTCTGCAACGCATCTATCAATTGCCTGCCGAGTTGCTTCGCTAACTATCCTGCCAGTAAGAACGATCAACGGAATGTTCTTGAGCCTGTCGTATGCCACAAGATGATCGAATACGATTGCGCCGTTCAGCGGTACAAAGAAAGAGTGATCTTCACAGGCTTTTTCCGATAGATAGGATGGTGTAATGTCCTTGTGATAGTGCGGGTTGTCTGCCGGATGCGGCACGGATGGTTTAAACCAGGCGAGGCCATCTGCTCCCGTTTTGCCGTGGGTCAGCACATTCCAGAGGCCGAGCCAGGCTGCTGTGTCACGATCCGGCTTCAGGTTATTCGAACCGTAAAGATGCTGCACTCCCCACGATTTCTGCCCCACATCGGTGTCGTCGAAGCGTACGATTGCGATATCCGGGCGAACATCGCGGAACGTCCAGGGCCTGGGATGCGACGGCAGGTAGGTTCTGCAGAAATCTTTGAGCATCGCTCCATGCGGCGTCAACTGGTACCGTTCCGCATCAACCTGCGTCATCAGCGAAAACGGGATGCCCTGGTTGCCAGCGGGGAAGAGATTGTAGCCGCAGCCTTCAAGATAGACCAGGTCGGCGCCCATCCAGTATGCAAACTCGAGATTGGTGCGTACCTCCTCTGGAGTGTGCCCGGGAACTGTGGCGAAGTACCACATATCCACATCCACCCAGAGGTCCCGATTGTATTCCAGAGCGGCTCCCATCCCTATGGCCAGGCTTACTGGCGAGTAGAATTCCTTGCAGATCTTCGGGCAGGGCGTCATCCCGGCACGCGCATCCAGATGAAGCAATGACGGCCACACTTCGGTTGCGATCGCCCGCGGGGCTCCTGCCTTTCGGTATTTCGCATTGAGGGCTATCAGCCCGGCCAGCGTCTTCGCCTCCGCCTCTTCGAAATCGTGAAACGTGGTGGGATCCGCAAGCATAGCATCGCCTTCTGGCGGGCGAAACTCGGGATAGAGCAGCCTGATATGGGTCAGTTCATCGACCAAGACGCCCTGGAATGCGCTGCCGTGAGATGATGCCGCAGCGATACTGGCCGCTGCGGGATCGCGATGGTGGCAGTCCAGAGAAAACTGCAGCCCCAACCGCTTGCACAGCGCCGTCATTGCATCCATCGTCTCCGCCTCGGACTTCTCCCACTTCGGCGTGTTCGCCACATAGAAACCGGCGTATCCTATCCCGATGTCTTTGAGTGCATTCTCCACCGGAGCTGGAACAGGAACCTGCGATTGCAGCTCAATCCCAACTGTGAATTTGTTGCCTGCAGGCGGAGGGTCGGCAGCGCCAGTGCTCGTGGCGGCGAGAAGTATTAGCGTTGCTATAACGACATAGCCTTGTATCATGGTGACCGCCTTAATCGTGGTAATCTTCTTCTGGAACTTCCCGTTTCTGCACCAAGGTTCCTTGCTGTGGGATTGCGTTGTGGGTATTGTGCGGTAAAGCAAACGCGCAAGAGAATTCAGATTCTTTGCCGCAAAAAGACACAGAAGGCACAAAATTTGGGTTGGATGCAAAATCGACTGGATCAATATGAAGCACCTAAACTGGCATAACCAGGACCAAAGCCCATCTGAATCTGCCCCTCACCCCGACCCAGGTACACTGCGCACGCGCGAGGTACGAGCGGAGGAGTGCGTAGGGCCCACGCAAGCGGGTCGCTCTTTCCGCGTGCCTCACCGCAAGCGGTGCGCGGCAGAGAACATGGGAGGAAATACGTCCGTTCCGACTACGGACTTAACGCCTGTTGCTCACCATAGGGCAGGTAGGATTCCTTCACTTTTAGCAGCCCTACTTGCAATCGTCGGATGTGCAGCATCAGCACAAAAGGCTGTCCAGCCGAAAGCGCCACAGCCGGCACGTATCTGTATGACGGAATGGGCTGGTTACTATGACAGTACTGAAGCACAATTTAACGTTCGATTTAAACATTATAGGGAGCTCGGGGTCGATACGATCCGCGTGCAAACCGGATGGCTGGATAAACCGGCCTTTGTATCGGCATTGAGGAAAAGTAACTTCCGCATTAAGCTGATCCTGTACGTGCTTGGCATCGATCCTCAATACGCAAAAGAGCACCCTGCCGATCGCATGGTCGACGAGCATGGCGTTGCAGACTGGCATCTTGGCCCCTGGAACCCAGACCTGGAAGCCACCACGTTAAACACGGCTTCTGCAGAGCTGAAGCGCGCCAGAGATATGGGCATTGCGGGCAATATCGATGAACTTGTCGTTGACCTTGGCCCGGCCGGTGAGGGAATATATCCTGCGAACTGGACCGTGAACGATCGGCAAGGAGAAGAGGCATACTGGTGCTACTCGGCGGCCGCTCAGGCGAGCTTTCGGCGCGCCATGCAGGCTAAGTACAGCCGCATCGAAGTCGCATGCGATACATGGAGCCTCTCAGGCAATCAGCGCTTCGCCTCCTGGGAGGCGCTCTCCATACCTCCTCCACGCACGGCATGGGCACGCGGCCCATTCTGGAACGACATGCTCACCTGGTACCGCGACTCGAAGCGGGTTATGCTCTCGGGCAGAATTGCGCAAACTCAGTATCTGGCGAAGCGATACCTCCAGCCCGATGCGCGGTGCGTCGTCTACCTTCCCGGCTACGCCTACTCGCAGCAGGACTGGAGCACAGCAGTAAATGAGGCATCCGGTCCGGCTTCCATCCGCCTGATGATGGATAACGACTGGCTGATGCAGACCGCGATTGATAAAGGATGCGAACTGCAATATACCGGCGTCGAAAATGTGGATGAGGTTCGTAACATCACGCGCAAACTACGCGATCAGGGCAGCAAAGCCGCCTCCGAGATGTGGGGCGAAAATGCAGGCAATGAGACGGCGGGGCGAAATCCGGAGTGGCTGGCGCGTGTCATCACCTCGTATGGGCTCAGAGGCGTCGACTTTACCTGGAGCAACTGGCTGTTCGAGAAGGATGGCACGACGCCATCCCCCACGTTCAATCGATTTGCGCACGCCGTCAAGATGATTGATACGTTCTATCGAACTGGCAAGACCATTCCTGCTGCCTCGGCGGAGTCGTTTGTCCACCGTGAACCGAACAATGCCTGGCAACTGGATTGCACCGCATCAACGCGCTTAATGAGCAGTTTCCCGGAGGTAATCAAAGGAAGCGACCCTGAGATCGCCGCGGTTGGCGACGGTCAGATGCAGCGAATGCTGCTCAAATTTCCTATCGAGGCGCTTCCACCATCCGCTCGGATCGCGTCTGCAACGCTCGTAATGCATCGCTACTTAACTTACAGCGACGATATTGCCGACGAGACGCTTGGCGTATATCGAGTTGCACGGGATTGGGATGAGATTGCCGCCTCATGGAATGAGGCACGCGCCGGAGCAACGTGGGTACATGCTGGCGGAGATGCAACAGGATCGAACGATGTTCAATATAAGCCGGATGGCGCGTCAACTCCCTGGGCCGTTGCGACAGCAAAACCCTTCACGAAAGTGGGCGAGGCGATCGAGTGGGATGTCACCGATCTTGTGAAGGCGCTTGTTACTGGCCCGAATAACGGAATAATGGTCGCGCTCACCCATGGAGGGCATGGAAACAAGTCGTTTGCATCGGCTTCGCATGCGGACCCCAATATGGGGCCAGTGTTGGTTATTAAGACGCAGATTCGGTAAAGAGGTAATTAGGCGCCTGCCGGATGGGAGCGGCGTTTTTTCAACAGTTTTTCATACATTCTGCCTTGCCAATCGCCTACCATAAATTCTCCACGAGCGACGAATCCTTCACCTTCATAGTAGGCGAGGAGTTTTGGTATTTCCGCGAAGCAGTCGAGGCGGAGATAGGGCTTTTGGTGGCGGCGGGCAAAATCTTCGGCGCAGCGTAGTAGCGCGCTTCCGACACCCTGGCCGCGTACGCTTGGGGATGTCGCGAAGGGATGAACGTAAACGCAGTCGTTAGGGGCGTCCTGCCAGCAATACGACGGATAGGAGCAGTTGAGACAGATGGCGCCGACGGCCTGCGCTTGCCTCAGAGCGACAAGAAACGTGTCGTTGACGATATGGTTCTGGCAACGCTCCACCATTCGCGGGATTTCGGTGAAGGGTTTGGTACCCCACTGCTTAACGTTACCCTGCGCCACTAGCCAGGCAACCGCATCATCAAAGATGTGTAGAATGGCAGCAAGGTCTTCTGGCTCTGCCTGCGCGATCTGAAGTTCGCCGTGAGGCGTTGTCACAGTTTCCAAAGGGATCATACAGGGCACCTCATCATTGTGAAATAAGCGGAGCGAATCCAGCAGCGCGACGACGCGGGATGTTAGCGCTTGCCACTTGTCTTAGCGCCGGATTTGTCGATCTTTCTTAGCATCTCGCGGGCCTCGCCGAAATACCGCTGGTTCCACTGGCGCACCTGCTTCTCGGCGTCGGCATACCCGGCTGGTGATCTGTCAACTGGCAATGCCTGCGGCTTGAGAAAGCGCTTCTCATGGAGTACATCGAGTAGGAGCCGGCGAGACCGTGTAGCGTTTCCGAGGCTCTTATAGATATGAGCCAGGTAGATCCGATCGAGTTGCACATCCATGCTCACCCCAGACGCTATTGCCTGCTCCCTCCAGTAGATATAGCGATGCATCTCGGGTGCGTCTGGTTTCAGAAAATCGACGATAGGCCCATAATTTCTCGCCCGATACGAATAGATAGCGGTCATAAGATTCTCATATCCACCATATCTGATTGAGTGCTGGCGTCCGTCAAACTTACCGAAATGACCAATGGCCACCGCAATTGGCGGACCGATCTGCGGGAGGGAGGTGGAAAGGGTCATTTTCTCCCGTACGAGCATATTTGGCGCACCCCAGCCTGCGAATACCGTTGCATCGAAACTTGCTGTTAGTAACTTGGGCGGTGCCGATCCGCCTGGCAGCGGCTCGAGCGGAACGAATAACATCAGGTAGGTGTTAGGATCCGGGTTGCCCTCATCAAGTGCCGACCAGTGTACGCCGACGTAAGCGCGCCCCTGGTTGTCATGGTTTACCGGTGGATCCATCGCTCTCTCGCTCAGCCATCGTTGTGTATCAACCTGGAAGTGGACATCGCCCACTCCCGACGACGGAACAATAGTGGAGCCTAACCACCCTCGCAACTGAACCAGGACATTCCCAAGCTTGTCCATGGCGAGCGGCTGACAGTGAAGGGTCAAGCCGTTGGCTGAAACGGTGCCTTCCCGCGGCACCCTATCTGGTGTCTTCATGGCATCGAAGGTGCGATAGCCGGGTGGCGCTACGGCTGCGGACGCACTCGCCGGAATCGACACGTCATACTCGGCATCGAGTACTTCAACGGCATGGCGCGACTTCTCGTGGTCGGCAGGGTATGTCCGCTTTTCATAGCGGGTGGGTAACCAGGTACCCCCGTCAACGAAGTAGAGATGATCGGTGTTCACACCTAACCCATCCATGTTGCAGGCGTTGAAGTTGAACACCGGTCCTTTCGCCGTACGTTGCCCCGGCTTGCCCGCATCGCGCCACTGTAAGACCATCCGCGTGTAGGACCACGGAACGTTATCGTCGTCCCGCAGCGACGGATGGATCAAGCATATACCACCGCTCTGAATGCCCGGCCTTGGTCCGTAAATGCTGAGCCTTTGAATGCCATCGTCGAGGACAATACTGCTCCCTATCTGTTCGCGGTAGAAAAATGGCTTTCGGCGCCCCCAGACTTCCCATGCAACTTGATGACCGTCCTGCAGTTTCCATCCTGTGAGATGCCAGGTATTGACTTTGGCTAGGGCCTGGTATACAGACGCAGCTGCGTTAACTGGTCGGGTCACACGAGGGTAGACCAGCAAACATGTCACAAGCGTCAGCGTGATCGCGAATCCACAGACGACACGCGGTACCAGCTTTATTCTTCTAACTTTAGTTAAATGGTCTTGGTGCAACGACTGGAGGCGTGCTTGAAAAGCGTCTGATCCGACTGCTTGAACGCGGAAGGCAGACGCGACGCATCGGTCAATCTCTTCGTCATTCATAAGAATCTCCAAAGTATGGCGCTCCTCGCTCGCGCAATGTAGCTCTGGCCCGTCCGAGGAGACTGTTTACGGCAGATGAGGAGCGTTTCATGACCACTGCGATCTCAGCGACGTTCAAGCCTTCAGCTGCTTGTAGCAATAGAGCCTCACACTGGGCATCAGGCAGAGCCAACACCAGGCACCGCATAGTCTCACTCGCTTCGATTGAGAGGACAGCACTTTCCGGTCCACTGCTCTCATCTGGAAGCTCTTGCATAATAGACAGGCTTTGCTCCGGCCGGCGACAGCGCTTGCGGACGCGGTCTGTAAGCTTGCGGCGCGCTATGCCCAACAGCCAGAGGCGCGGATCGATGCCGCCCTTAAAGCCAGGCAAAGCTTCAAGCGCTGCGGCAAAGGTATCGGCCGCAACGTCTTCTGCATCCTCGACATGTCCCGTTCGCCTGAGTGCGTACCGATAGATGTCCGAATAGCAAAGTAGTGCCAGCGCTTCCGCGTCGGGTGCCGTTGCGGGCCGAGTCGGGTTCCAGGGTAAGTGTAAGGTTCGAAGTCTCATCATAACTGTTCAATTATAGTTCGCTCTGGCAGCTCATATCTCTCGCAGTTTTCGTGATTTTTTTGCGACGTAGTGAACGGTCCGACAACGCGTTGTTCTTTAATTGTGAGCGGCGCGCGGGCTTTGAGCAAGTGAACGGGCCGGATTTCTCGATCGCCTAAGGCTCACTTCGAAATGACACTGGGCGGTGGCGCTACTTTGGAGTATCGTAGCGGCTTACGCCTGAAAGGGGGACCCAGCTGAGCGGGTACGAATTGATAGGCGGCGCAATACTATCGCTGCGCCCCGGGTTCACTGCGCCCGCGCGAAGAGTGGTCTCCACCGTGTACTCTGCTGCGCCCGAAGAATGAGGGACTCAAGCCGAAAGAGGCCCGACGAAGGAGGGAATCGAGCGGGAAGGAGGAGCGATGAAGGGCGTAGGGCAGAGATGCGTCGCCTGTCGGGCGGCGGCGGCGTGAATGTGTTAAAGCGTAGCAAGCTGCGCAACCACGAATACGCGCTCACCGCGAAAGCATCTGTTTCCATGCCTCGTGAGACTGTGTCAGATTATCCAGATCGCTGCCGGATAGCCCGTAGCCCTGCAGCCCTATCGGGCCACGGTATTGAACTTCGTTTAGATTCTTGAGTAGATTGGCTATATTGTAAGTGCCTTTGCCGAGCGGCTGAATAAGTCGGTTCCAACTGGATCTTGCTGCTTGAGAGTCTGCGCCATTGATGGTAACAGCGAGCAATCTTGGTCTGGCAAGAGTAATCAAGCTGCTAATCTTCTCCTCATCGCCCACCATCAGGCAATGACAGAGATTGAACGTAACTCCCAGATTTGGGGAGTTGATGCTATCCGCGATCCGGACGGCATCCTGCACCTTCTCCTGCCACATACCAGTGTGCGGATAGAGCGCGATCCGCGTGTGCTGCCTCCCTGCTTCGGCGGCCAACTCCTTCAGGGCTGCAGCGGCTGCGGCATCGCCTTCGGCGGAGGAGAGTGGATAATCGGGGCTTGAAATGGCCAGCCAGATAAAGGTCCCTGCGCCATGCACGATGCGGATCGCATCGTGAATGCGCGGATCCAGCTTCAAACCGTCTTTGTGAAGTTCCGCCGTGCAGTAGACGCCGACGATCTTGATTCCGCGGGGTTTTGCCATGTCGACCGCATGTTGCAGGTCCTTCGCATCGCACAGCCCCCAGTTTGTGGCGGAGTATCCGGCCGCTTTCAATGTATCCAGGCGAGCCTCATCAGTTCCACGCGTGCAGGTATCCATCGCAAACAGATCACGTGGCGACGCACCGACCGTTACCACACTGTCCATTTCATGCGCCATTGCTGAGCCTCCCAGTACTGCGGTCAGAGCCAGAAGCAAAACTGGCGTGCGCATCACGACTCTCATCATCGCTTCAAGCCTTTGAGATCAATAACGGCATGCTTGCCCACTTTAATAAACTCCGCCATCGTTATCCGCTTACGGCGAATCCCAGCCTCGCGCCCAAGATAACAGGTCAGCGCGCCATCCACCGCCCTCTGTGTTGTCTCGTTCTCGTAATGGCCCTCGACAATGTTAGTGTAGAACTTCGCAATATTGCGGGTCGCTCCTGCCTCATACAGATTATCAATTGGAGAGTTGACCGCAAGATCCGGGCCGTGCAGTTCGGAGTTACCCCAGTACATGATAGTGGCCTTACCGTTCTGAGCCCACACATAGCAGCAGAGTGACGTAGCCAGGCTGGATTGACCGAGGTGGTTGTGCACCGCTCCATTCGCGTAATCGTACACCACAGAGCAGACCTCCCGGGCATCACCATGCGGCTCCGGCCGCGATATGCAGGAGGCGCCCATGGCAGCGATCGGACGCTGGCCCAGAACCCAGAGCGCCGTATCGATCGAGTGGATATCAAAATTGCCGATCACATCTCCGCCCATTGCATAATCCGCAACCCAGATCAGCCCCGTAAGGCGATCCTCATAGTTACCGGTCAACGGTGGATCTGCGCCGGGTGAGCCCCCGCCCCAACTGTTCACCTGCACCACCTTGCCAATGGCGCCATCATGGATCTTCTTTACAATTCTCTGATTTACCGGATCTGTCGGGATCTGATAATCTACGAGGAAGCACCTTTTCGCTGCTGTGGATTTATGGCTCGATGCGAGGATGCTCTGACAGCCGGGAACATCCGTCGCCACCGGTTTTGCCAGGTAGATATGCACTCCTGCCTGCACCGCAGCAGCCGCAATCTCGGGCATGAAGTAAGGAGGCGTCTCGATAGCGATCGCTTCAATACCCGATTCGAGCAGCCTTTTATAACCAGATAGTGTCGAGAACCGACGAGACTTATCCACGCCAATCGCATCGCCGCAGCGATCCGCCTTCTCCTGGAAATAGTCCGCAACGGCATGCATCTCATAGCCGCCGTGCTTTGCGAACAGCCCGGCAATCCAGGCTCCCCGTCCACCATTTCCGACAACACCGACCTTTATCTTGCGGTCCATCTTGTGTTCATGTCTCCGTTCCGCTGCACGTGCCGCAAGCGCAGGCAATGCAGTGCAGACTGCGATGCTCGCGATCGCCTCCCGGCGAGTGGGTGTATTTAGTGTTTTCATATTTGGTTCACTTGCGATCCTTGTACAGCTCGATCTCGCTCACCTGTGCGGCATTGGGATAGGCAGGGTTTGCCGATTCACGAATAACCAGCCGGAATGTATCCGTTACGGTAGGATTGATTAACGTTCGATATTCCCGCCAATCCGAGAAATGCTTCACATCGAACACAACGTGCTCCTTGCCGTTAACCGTGATGATTCCCTGGAAGCTGACGGGGTGCCCTGCCGGGTCGGCAATCCGGATCACGATCCGCGACACGCGCTCCGGCTTCGGCAGCTTGACCTGAATCCAATGCGGATGCGGCGTTTCGATGGAAGAGTGCCATCGGTTGCTGAAATCCTCCGGTGAGGAGATGATCCCGTCGATCGCCTTCGCTGTGCTGCCCCACTCAGAAGCAAGCTCACTGTCCGAGGTCGCGACCGCGCCCCTACTGGCAAGTGCGAGATCGCCCTCCTCAACTTTAGGAGAAGCGACAGCGGAGCCCGTTCCGATCGCAGGATAGCAGGTGAACGGCTCGTCCTGAACTTCCCAGTACGGCACGTACTGGCGCTGTGTGTCTCCATCGATCGCGAAGTGCAGCGGTTTTCCGTCCACGGGATGAAGGCGCTTTGTAAATTCTTCAATAGGAACCGCAAGCGTCGCGTTACCCTGAGCATCCACGGCTCCGGTCAGCGCCATCAAAATTGGACCGTACTCCAGCGCATAATGCGGAGCCGAACTGCGCTCAATGCCGGTGTACGGCGTAACTCGAAACGCCATCGGCAAAGTAAAGGTAATCGAATCGCCATTGCGCCATGTACGGCTAACGGCTGCATAGGACCCTGGCTTCCCAGTTACCGCTTCCGTCCCGTTCACCAAAATCGGCATGTTCGCTGCTGCCCATTGAGGAACACGTATTCGAATCGAAGCATCCGTTGGCCGGCCCACATCAATCGAGATCTTTACCTCCGGGCTAAATGGAAAATTAGTTGCCGTGTGCGCCCTAATAGCTCTATTTCCCTGATGCCACTTAATTGTGGATCCAGCGTACATGTCAACAGAAAAACCATCTGGCGCAATCGAATACAGATATTCCGGAATGGATCCAAGCCCGCTTGTTCCCTGCCCTTCGCAGCAGGAGTTTGTGCTGATCGGTGTCGAGGAGTCCTTCGTTCCGACCAGGTTTGCGTGATACCGAATCCCTTTCGAACCCACCTGATTGGCGAGAAGCACATTGTAGATGGACTTCTCAATCTCATTCACGTAACGCTCTTTGTCCGGGTAGAGCAGATGGAACCTCTGGTTGTAGCGCATCCAGAACACGCTGCCACAGAGCTCACCTGTGTGCCGGTGCAGATAGTAGGACTTTGGCTCGTAGGTATCACCCTCACAAATCGCAATTGAACCGCCCACATGCTCCCAGTCGTCGTGGTAAAGATCCCATCCACCTTGCGCCGAATCCAGATATCGCCTGGCTCCCGTAGCGCGATAAAGGTCCAGATAGGGTTCGAGAGATGTTATCAGGTAGTTGTGCGGATGATCATACGGATAACGCCAGATCGCCTGGGGGTCGCGTGCGGCGAGCTGATCCAGCCAGTAGTTCTCCTGGAAATATCGCTGCACGGTCTGCAAATCTTCCGGCTTGCCGAGCGGCGTAAAGTACATCCGCGTGCTGCCAATCATGCCCTGCACACCCTGCCCCGCTCTTCGCAGCAACTCCGGCAGATATTCGCAAGTGTCGAACCAATCGTAGTAACCACGCAGCAGTTTAAATGCTTTGGGATCTACCCCGATGCCAGCTTCGGTCAGCCCACGCGTAACCCATGTGCGGGTATAGGCGGCTCGCTCACTGTAGAAGATGGTATCCGGCCGATAGGCCATGATGTAGCCGTTTGGCTCGCGACACTCCTCAATGCCATCAATTATCCGTTTCGCCCTCGAGCGAAGCTCCGGATCATCGATCCAGCGCAGTGTGTTTCCTGCACCCATGAGAAATCGTCCGGCGTTTGAACCGGGCAGATCCGTATCCCAGAACGGAATCGGAGGCCGCAAACCTGCCGGCGATGGTTTGCCCGCTCTCTCGCGAAAGGGCCTCAGCAGCTCATCGACGCTGAAGGAGGTCAGCAGATAGGTGATGTTCTGCTGCATTGCAGACTTGAAAAGGCCATCGTCCAGAGTGATGCCCCTTGTCGGCGCTTCCCACTTGTATGGCACCGGGCGCCACTTTGACGAGGGGATCACATTCTCCGGATGGTCGGTTACGACCTCTTCACCACCAGCCCTCGGAGAGCGAGTAAGCAGTGCGGCGCCGAGAATCCCCTTCGCAGAATCTGTGATGCTCTTATGTTCGGCGATGTCTTTGCCATTTGACCAGACTTCGAGCTTGGAAAGGCTAAACTGGCGATTGCGGAGGTGTGTGGCAACAAACCGAACATATCTGCCATACGCTCCTATGCCGCTTACAACAACAACTCGATCCAACGGATCCGGATAGTCGGCAGCGGTTTGATCCTGAAGGGTTGTCTCGCTCGCAAAATTGGGATCATCACTGAGGGCAAGCTTAAACCTTACCGGAAAGGATCCCCCCTCGCCACCCCATCCCACAACAGGAAAAACCTTAATTCGATCTATCTTTGCAGACGCGCCAAGATCGACCTGCACCCACTGCTCCACAGTGTCGCTCGCGGCTTGCGGCGATCGGTAGCCTACCGGCACAAAGCGTGCAACGCGCTCTACCCCCATCTGCACAGCATCGGACGATGCCCCATCAGCGTGGGCAAGCACTGGCGCCAGCGCAGCGAGGGCTGCTGAAGCCAAAAGCAATATTTTGAAGCTTGCTTTTCTGCGGCAATGCGTTGATATGTTCATATGTACTTCCCTGATCACGACGGGCTTGACGTTATAAGGCGCGATAGATGCATTATTGGGCAGCCGATTAAGCCTTCCAGATCCAGTAAGATATAGATACGCCATGCGAAGACTTTCAGTGCATGATGCGTTATTGATGCTATACCTTTGGCCTGTCATTCGACATTTATGAGTTCATCATTGAAACAGCTAGCAAACACGATACTTCAGCTCATCCACGGCTCAGCAATTTTAGCGGTTATCACCATGTCTCAAAACATCTCAAGAGCGCAGACAAAACCGCATGTTCCGGAAACATACAATTATGTTGCGGGCACCCAAACTATAGGCGCCGCATACCAGTTTACAAAGGAGACACGCCTTGTCGAAACCGCGAAAGCCATTCACGAAATGGGCTCGAACACAATCAAATTTCTCCTAGAGCCTGAGCCGGGAGTATCTCCTCGCCCGACGACGCTTGCCGAAGCGGCGCAGCGCAACCCCTCGGTGCAGGCTATCCTCAACATGCCTTTTGCTTACTACTTGATCTGGGCCTATCCGGTGAGCGCCCCGGGAGGCGGACCGTTCGATCCCGCCAGACTGCCTTCAGAGAAGAGCGAAATATACGAACTGACGCGCTACCTGCTGACGACTTACAACCACACCGGCAAATCTTTCTATCTAGGCAACTGGGAGGGAGATTGGATGCTGACGCGGATTGACCCGGCCAACATTCCAACCGACGACGAAGTTCAGAACATGATTAACTGGGCAAATGCCCGGCAGGATGCGGTCGACAGGGCAATGCGCGATACCCCTCATTCGGATGTTAGCGTCTACTACTATATCGAAGTCAACCGCGTGCAGGATGCAAAAGAAGGCAAGGTGCGGGTAACGAATCGGGTCCTGCCTAAGATCAATCCAGACTTTGTCTCCTACTCTAGCTACGACGCACAGCATGGCGATATCGAGAAGACATTCGCAGATTCGATGGATTACATTGCGTCGATGCTAAAGCCAAAGCCCTCCATCCACGGCAAGCGCGTCTTTATCGGGGAGTACGGGATGCCGAAGGCGGGCAACTCCGCCGAGGCTCAGGACAGACTGGTACGCGATGTATTGAGAGCCGGCCTAAAATGGGGCTGTCCGTTTGTGCTGTACTGGGAGATGTACAACAACGAGGTTTCGAAGGATGGGGAGCATCGCGGCTTCTGGTTAATCGATGACCATAACGAGAAACAGCCAGCCTGGCACACACTCCACGCTTACTATGAGCACGCCAGAGAGTTCGTTTCGGAGTACAAGAAACTGCACGGGCATGCACCGGATCGCAGCGCCTTTGCAGCATCGGCAGTTGATTGGCTGCGGTGACATCGATTCTTTGCCGCAAAAACACGCAAAAGTCGCAAACAAATGCGAATTAATAATCATGGATATTTACTACGCTAATGAATACTGAAAACCAGGACGTCGTGGGGGCCAAATGGCCGGAGCAGCTAACCACCTCGATAACGATGAGAAACGGGGATGCCGCAACTCTGCGCCCAATGCGTAAAGACGATGCGGAAAGATTCGCGGTCTATTTAGATGCGCTTTCGGCGGAAACACGAGCACGATGGGGACCGCATGCGTTCGATGGTGACACAGCTCGCGCTATATGCCGGGACATCGAAAGCGATGATGTTCTTCGCTATATCGCCACCACAACAAACGATGGCGAGGAGTTCATCATTGCGTATATCTTACTTAAAATGGGTGTTTGGGACAGCGACAAAGCACGTTACGCCGCGATTGGAATCGATCTCACCGCAATTACGGATTGTACCCTTGCACCTTCAGTCGCCGACGCCTACCAGAATTCCGGCATAGGAAGTCTGATGGTATCTCACCTCCTAAGGTGCGCTCCTCTAATGGGCCGCACACGAATTGTACTATGGGGAGGGGTGCAGGCAACAAACGACCGCGCGATCCACTTCTACAGCAAATGCGGTTTTCGCAAAGTGGGCGAATTCTACACCGACAAAAACAACTGGGATATGATATTGCTTCTATAGTCTTACATGGCAAAACCATAAATAAGGCTAATCTGAACTGGCCCCTCACCCCGTGTGCAATGAACACGGATGCAGTTGATGACATTTCGGGATCGCAAGGTAGCGTAATCGGTGACGATTCGTTCCCCCTCCCCGAACCTAACTATGTATCATATCTCGGCCATGTTCCGGAGGCGCGCATTTGCCCCTCTCCCGTGGTCTCCACCCGCGCCCGAGCGTGCGAGGGAGTCAAGGCGGGAAGGAGCGAGCTTGCGAGCGGAGAAGAGGGTTCCCTGCCGCGCCCGACGGTGGTCTCCGCGCGTTGCGAAGCAACTAGGGCGTGGAGGAGGGACCCAAGCGGAAAGGGTAGGTAGGGTGAGGGTCTGGCACGCACGCCGATAACAAATCACAGGTAAAACCCACCAAGAAGGGCTATGCCGGGCTGCCACCGTAATTACAAAACATATGAATCATAGTTAGCCCCGAGCCCCTCCCACATTTGCTCGTACCTCGCGGGGAGCTTATCTTGTTTCATAGCGCTAGAGATAATCGGGCTGTGTCCGGTAGGCGGTGCATTGGCCCCTCTCCCTGCGAGCTTGCGAGCGGAGAAGGGAGAGGTGGGGTGAGGGTCCAGCACGCACGCCGTGACCAATTCGTGCGT
>CAIXIX010000065.1 GCA_903919615.1 uncultured Chthonomonas sp. | reverse complement strand
ATGGCAAAATCGTAAATCACGCCTGCCTACAACCAATACTAGCGAACGAAAGGGAGAAAGACCACCACCCCAAAAAATGATGACAGGGTGGGCCAAAATTCTCCATCAAAGTGGGCCAAACCGGGTTGTCAAAATCAGGCAGACGAAACGGAACTGATCTATGGCAGGGACCTAGTGGCGGAGCGTTTCAAGATAGAAGCAAAGCAAAGCACAGAGTCCGAAGCTAGGCAGCTCATAGAATGCGCTAAGGGTACACGGGATTTGCCTGCTATCTCTCCAATGATCCGGCGCGCTGGGTACAAGCCGAAAGTCGAGGATGCTAAGTTTGATTGGTATGTGGCTTGCTTTTCAGCGGAGGAAGACTCACTGCCGCTATGGCGCGGGTTTACGCGCAATTGCACGGGCTATGCGATAGGTTTCCGCTATACGATGCAGTCTGGCTCGCTGTTTTCTGACGCTGTCCACGCGGCACCGAGGCGCGTGATCTACAGTGAGATCGAGCAGGATGCTGTAGTCCGAAAAACTGTTGAAGAGGCACGCAGAAGGCTCAACGATCATGAGGACCTGTTTGGTTGGACATTCCCCTTGGTGTCAATCCTTACTCTGAAGAAACCATTGTTTTCATCAGAGCAGGAATGGCGTGTCATCTGGAGGAAGCGCCATGATAGCGTTGAAACGGAAATGGATGGATGTACAAATGGAAAATGGACTCCCAAAGGGCGGATCACACGAGACCCCCCTGAGTGCCACTATGTGGGACTTCCTCTGAGCGACTGGGAGCTCGTCAAAATAATTTGCGGTCCCCGTTCTCGGCTCGGCCCAAAATCTCGCAAGATTCGCGCTGCTCTTAAAGAATACCGCTATCAGTCGAACAATGTAGAAATCGTTCAATCTAAGTGCCGTCTCTGGAGATAACCCCGGCAAGGGTGCCGGGGGTTATCAGGCTTTTGATTAGCGACCAGTAGTTGGTATCAGTTTGCTCTGCCGTCGCCGCTGTCTGTAACATTCTAAAGCACGATCCGCTCGATCTGGGGCCTGACAGTCATTGGAACGGAAGCGTCCGCGAAGCCGCACTCATTCTGAGACTCTCTCCTCGCACGGTTGAAACTCACATCGACAATTTGCGCGCCAAGTCCTGCAAACGAAACATTGCGCAGATTTTGCTGCATTACATTCAGGCAGGGATGATTCCCGACCTGGGTCAATCCGACGTTCGGACGTCGGATCGCGCCTGAAAAATACGGAAATTCAGGGATATACAGGATCTTTCACACCTGCTAGAATTTCCCTGTTGCAGTCAAAACTAGTAAATTAAACACAAGAACTGCATGAAGCTACGTCGCGATGTAAATCTCGCACCACTCTGGTCCTGGCGGAGGGCATCGGTATGTCCCATGTGTCCCGGTTCGGTATCAAAGGAATATTACGCAACGTTACAGTCTGCTGCAGCAGTTTATCAGCAAGTCGGATTGGCGCCTCCTGTCGCCCCGCATGGTTTGCGTTACTGGTCGCAATCCCAGCTATCGTCATCGGCGTTGCAGCACCAGCATGACTTTGCCCGGCGGCGGCACATGGACCTACGGCTACACATCGCCCAACTGCAGCGTTCCCTACATGGAGACAAAAGACGACCCGAACAGCGTTGCCCAGAGCCTGATCTCCGTTACCGATGACCAGGGCAGAAGGGTTGAGTACCATTTCGACATCGCAGGCCACCTGCACGAATCGCTCACGAACCAGACGTTCGGGCAGGGCGGACAGCAGACCGGAGCTGTCCAGACGGTATACGCCTACACCTACAACAGCCTCAATAACGGCCAGACCGATTGGACTCTCAATACGCTTCAGCAGACCTGGCGCACCACGGGATGGCCATGGAGTAACAACTCCCCGGGCTCAAATCTGAGCAGCAATGTCTATACATACGACAATTCGGGCCAGCGGCTAACGAACACAATCACGGTCGGATCGGGCGGCTCTCGCACGGAGCAGTATGGCTACGACGACGTGAACCGGCTTGTCGCCGTGAACTATGGCGACGGGCAGACTCAATCCTACACCTTCGATGCGATGGGAAATCGCCTGAGCAAGACCGATGTAGGAGGAGGAATCAACGGAACGGAGAACTACACCTACAATAATGCAAATATGCTTCTTAGCCGCGCCGGCAACGCCTATACAAATGATGCCAACGGCAAAACCCTGACAGGCGGCGGCAGAACCAACACCTGGGATTCCGAGAATCGGATGACGCGATGCGTCTATAACGGGACGACCAGCCAGTTCACCTATGCGGCGGATGGACTTCGGCATCGCTCCGTGGTGAACGGTGTAACCACGGATTTCGCACTCGATGCATCGATGTTCGTACGGGAGTTGCATAACGGCGCCAGCTACGCCACCTATCTGGTAATCGCTCGCGGTCCCGAATATCGGCGAGATGATTTAGCTGGAATGCAATTCAGGCGAGTTCCTATTGCCGCTGTTATACGCTGTTCGCAGGCTCACAGCTACAGCGCGGGTGTAAATATTAGCCTTGTAACCGTCTAATCGCCTCCACGCCCT
>CAIXIX010000064.1 GCA_903919615.1 uncultured Chthonomonas sp. | reverse complement strand
TTGAACAGAAACATCAGAAGTTTCAATCCTCTCCCGCCGTTACCAGCGGGAGCGACATCGAAATCAATGGGTTCGTCGGCGATTTCAACAGGGTTTCAATCCTCTCCCGCCGTTACCAGCGGGAGCGACGACGCAGGTTTTAGCCTCGACCACGTAGGCGACGTGTTTCAATCCTCTCCCGCCGTTACCAGCGGGAGCGACCCATGCCAGCCTCCTCCGCCACCGTACTTTTCTGTTTCAATCCTCTCCCGCCGTTACCAGCGGGAGCGACTTCTCAGCTAGAGAATGATCTAGATGTTGAGCGCAAGTTTCAATCCTCTCCCGCCGTTACCAGCGGGAGCGACAGCAGTACACCAATGCGTTCCCTGGTAGTAGCTCCAGTTTCAATCCTCTCCCGCCGTTACCAGCGGGAGCGACGTTCGAGTGCCCTCTGGACCTTCTCGCCGCCCTCAACGTTTCAATCCTCTCCCGCCGTTACCAGCGGGAGCGACCTCCATCGGCGTCAGGCTCAGCGCTGAAGCCGTTGTTTCAATCCTCTCCCGCCGTTACCAGCGGGAGCGACCGCAAATGCACAGCCTCTCACCGGACCGTTAAAGGGTTTCAATCCTCTCCCGCCGTTACCAGCGGGAGCGACGGTCGCTGAACGCAAGAATCTGAACGCTTTCACGCTCAAATTGCTGCGCACTGACCGCTTCCTCGCGTAACGAGGAAGGCTTACAAAAATGAGTGGTGATTGTCTTCATCAATTTTACGCTCGATACATTGCGCGGACCTTCCTCGTGAGCCATCGTCGCTTCTAGTCCGCGCATTCTAGATAATCATCGGTTCAGAGAGGTCCCGATACAAATCAACCCCGTGAACTTCCACAACTCTGCCCCGATCTGGATGCAGCCTGTAAATACGCAGGCTATCCATGTCGGCATCGATTATCCTCAAAAGCCTGATCCGAAACCGCTCCATATCCGTCTCGGAAACGGTGCATTCAAAAACCGAATCTTGAACCCGCTGACCGTATCCCTCGCAAGCCTTGGCGACCTGCCTCAATCGCTTCTGGCCGGCTTTCGTGCCTGTATTCACGTCATACGTCAATACAATATTCAACAAAACTCACCTCGCAATAAACGGGGTGTACGCAGGCGTATCCCCTCGCAAATGCCTGGCAAGCAGCCTTGCCTGCAAATGCGGCAGAAGGCCAATCGGAGTAGCATTCTGCAACAGTGGGTGCGCGACCTCCTCTTGCTTGCGAGTTTGGTACGCCGCGAGCACGATCTTTCTCCCTTCAGCAGTTAAGAGCACGCTGTCCCCCGGCCGATCCTCAAAATGTGATGGAGTAATCTGCCGGCGATTAATTAACGTAAGCACGAGCCTATCCGCAAAATACGAGCGAAACTCCTCCATCAGATCCAGCGCAAGTGCGGGTCTTCCAGGTCGCAACACATGCAGGTAGCCAAATTGCGGGTCAAGCCCAACACCCTCTGCCGCAGCGACGCAGTCCGAGGTGAGCAGCGAGTACACGAACGATAACAACGCGTTTACTCTGTCGCGCGGAGGACGACGGGTTCTGGTTGTAAACGCAAATTCTGCTTTTGGCTGAGTGATCATCGCACCGAACGCACTAAAATAACATGCAGCAGCCTGCCCTTCGATTCCACGAACTTCGTCCACGTTCTTCATGTTCGGGAGCGAGATCAGGAGCTTAGCGATGGCTGCCGCCTGGGACGTTAGGAGCTCGGCGGATTCCGCATTCTTCGTCTCCCTGGCTGCGCGAACCAGTGTCTGCCGCGAGTTCTTAATCTTGCCCGCCACGATTGGCCTGGCAATCTCCAATGTGCGAGATGCGTCAGCATGGGCATCGTATTGCGCCTTCCGTAGGAGCACGTTTCCGGAAACCGGACCTACAACGCGACACTTGAATCTCCCGGCAAAGTCAAGAAACGTTACTTCACGGCCGTCCTCAGCACACCGATTCATCAGATGTGGCGATATGGACGTACTGCCGAACAGCACTAACGAGCCGAGATGTAGCAGTGGCAACTGCAGCAGCTTGCGTCCCTCGGCATCAACTCGAACCGTATCGCCATCCAGATGTGCATAGGCACCCGGGGTTGTGATAAAGAGTGTGTTAAGTAGTTGTCTGCTCATGCATACACCTCGGCGCGCCGTCTAGATACGGGGAGCGCAAATACCGTTTCCAACGGGTTAAGGGTTGTCGTTTACATAATCATGAAGCCCGAAATGTCGTAATAAGAGGTCGTTGCCCTCCGGTGAACAGCTCACACGCCAGCCCTGTGTCAGGCGGAAGTGCCCAACGCCGGAGTGCCCCACCATGTTGGAATATTGCAGGCCTCCGTCTGCTCTCAGACCCTGCAATCCATGCGACTGCCATAACATGGCAACTCTAGCCAGAGTCTCCTGCAGGTCAACCCGCATGCCGTCGTCCCTGCATTTGTTCCAGTCGGCCTCAAAAGAGCTGTTAAACCTGAGTCCAGGCTGGTCCGCCAGGCGAGCAGCCAGGATGCTGCGCTTGCATGAGTTCCACGTGAGCAAGCCCCATGGGCTGAGAGTTACATGATCGCCGTCCCTTTCGACATAGGCTTCTGGTACAGAGGGAAGGTTACCCGCCTCGATTATCTGACCTTCTGCGAGTCTTGCAAAGGTGGCTGCATTCTCCCTCAGCGGCGCATCGTCCATCTTAAGTGGTAAACGTGGTATCCGTATTACCGGCGAGTCTCTGTTTTCAAACACATACCACAACTCATCCGCGTAGATCATGCCAATCGTTTGAGCGTAAGCCTGAAGGCTCTTGAAACTCCCCGATAGATTAAAAACGACTTGCGCGGATTGTTGCCTTAGCGCTGGAAGCGTCTGGTCGCACCAGCGCAATAAATTATCGATTCCTTTTGTGAACGCCTCTTGACTGTCTGTCGTAAGACTGTCCATCCTGCATGTCACAACCAACCGGCAATCCCTGCTCCTCAGGTATTGCGCCGCCGCGCTCGCCGCCCGTTCGCCCTGATAAGTATCCGTATGCAGCAGGTAATGACTGCAGTCACTGCCGACTGCATCCATCTTCAGTATTCCGTTTAGCTCCGCGCTCATCGCCCGAACCTGGTCGTCAGTTGCCTCCATAAGGTTCCGCGCTGTATCGTCGGCGCGATGCACCACCCGATCAAATTCGTCCTGTGGAAATCGCTGTTGAGAATAATTTGCGGTTCGCCGAAGGAGTTTCAACGTATCGTCGTCAGCGCGGTTTGTCAACAAACTTGTGCCCACTGTGCTAATAATGTATGTGTGTACACCCGGCATGGCTGTCTCCTCCTAGTTTGCAGTTGCATTTTGTGCTGGCACAATGGCGTCAATTTCGACAGTATCGCCCGTAATCGTTACCGTAACATCCGCCGAAAACCGATTGTTTTTCTTCAGGCGTGCCCTGAAGTCCAGTGCGAGCGCCCCGTTTATCTGTTCTGCTCTGGTAGACCGCACTCTGAGCAGCCTGCCCTCAGGGGAAGTGAAAGTGAACTCCATCGGGCTTGGTTTGCGGGTTACCACGATATTGCGCCATACCATACGCTCAGGAACAGGAGGCGGTCGCCGAATTGTAATCTCCTCAAATCGCCCGTAGCCGGCATTCGTCTTCGCACCAAGGCCCAGATGCGTCAGGCTGTAAGTCAGTGCGTCAAATGCGAACGCTTTCCAGCTTTCAGAAGCGCATGAAACCGCAAAATGGAACTGCGCGCCGGGTTTAACTACTAGGAAATTCACCGGTACCGGGTCGTCAAAGTCGGTTGGCCAATCACTACCATTCGATCCGTAGTACTTCGGGTGGTGCACCGTTATCACGTCCCTGTGAAATGGTTTCCCGGCCATGCTTTCCGGGTTGTACCACGCGTCCCAAAAGACCAGGGCGCCGGCGACTTGGGATATATCTATCTTCTGGGTCTTTGCAGCTATGCGACAAACACCCTTTATTGCAGAACCCGGGATCATTGGCATGCCGTATGTGTGGTGCAGGTTAATGCCAACCTCCAGAGGCGACGATCTGCCTATTCCGATTGCGAGCGAACTGCAGAGTGTGGCGCTGAATTGCAGCACCTTTAAATGGTCACAATGCGATACCCATTGGCAGTAAGCAGCACGATATGGCTCGGGCGCCTGCGAATTACAGGCAGCCTCGAGCAAGGAGACTTCCGGACGGTTGGTTTGTCGCTTATCGTCGTCGGTGGCGTGTCTCGTGAGGTAACGATCCAGGCCGAGACCTACATTGCTAAATTGTCCATGATCCACGAGCGACTTTAGGTTTGATCTGAACGCCTGAGTCATACCCGGTCCTCCGATTGGGTGTTTGCACCCTCCACCTTCAGAACCGAAACAGCAAACCTTTTCCAGTAAATCCACGCGCGCAGCACCTGTCGCGTATCCAGCATATATCGTCGAACATCTGCTTGCTGCAATCGGCGCAGCAGCGCATTAACATCCGGGTCGCATCCCATCAGCCCCGCTACCTGCTCTAAGAGCAATTTGTGCGCGGCGCCGTCCGGCTTCGTCGAGGTAGCCTTATCTGCCGAGAACGCAACCGCCTGACACAGCCCGCACGTACGCACCATGATTGGAAAGGTGTGGCATAGACGACCGAATTTCTCCGCGATCTCTTTGTTGTCGCTCGAATTGATGGCTAAGATTGCGTCCAGAGCCGTTCGCATATCTTGTTGGCTTCGTGTCTGTTTCATCGATCCACTACCAGTCTGCACAGCCCTCGGCCAACGCCCGCGTTGCCTCCAATCTGCACTGTGCCAGAGGCTACAACACCGTCTCCGCTGCCTGGAACACCGAGCATGAATCCCGCAAAGATAGCCTCTGCCGGCACGGCTTCTTCATACCAGAGATTGCCGCCGGAGCCCGATGTCGTTCCGTCGTCGCCAAGAGCTATTCGCGCAACGACCTCAGTTGCCGTTTCGCAGATATAGTCGAAAATGTCGTTTGAAACGATGGCAAACCGGCTTACGAAACCCGCCCAATGCTCATCGCCCATGACAGCCCTCGCGATAAACTCCGCTGCCTTGCTGGTCGCTTCGCGCGGTTCTGAGACCAGATCGAGATCTTCAAGATAGATGCGGTTTTCCCGGACAATTTCACTATTCGTACACACCGTCGCATCCAGCCCATCCTCTATCGACGGTGGCGTTAGATTATCTCGGTCGTGCAAGACGCCCAATGCCCTGGCGTCTCGAACGTAACGATCTAGAGCAAGCGGCGAAGTAACCCAGGCAAAGGTCCCGAAAAAACTTCGAACAGGCATGCACAGAATACGCATATCCGTGAACGCAAGCGTGCTGCGCTGCCTTTGCGTGCCGTAGATCGCTCCGCGTTGTTCGAGCCCATGGAGCTTTTCGTGCTCCCATGCAAGCACGCCTTTCAGGCTGCTGCCGGGAATTACGGGCCAGCCCGTTGCCTTTTCCCGCGCAATAGGAAGATCAACGACGTCCGATGAGCTGCCCGTCCCGGAATGAATCGGCGTAATCGCGTGCAGATAGATTGGGGTTGCCACTGTGTTTAACACTATTCCTGCTCCTTGGGGCTCCATGTACCCCACAACGCCATGCCAAAGCCATCGTTTCTGTTGTTGTTAATTACGTCGCCGGTGGTTGCTGAGGATTCGGTGTCGCTGATGGATGCTAGCCAGCCCTGTTTGGCCAGAACTTCCGGGTTGCTTCCTTCTAATACATTGAAAAAGTAAACCGATCCGGCTGGGGCGGCGTACCGAACGGGCTTTGGTCGGCCGTTGTTTGTAAGGTCCCACCCGCTAACCGCCTTTGGTCGGTCGTTGTTTGTAAGGTCCCACCCGCTAACCGCGACCCTTCGCGGCACTGCCGCCGATACAAGCTCAAGCTGAACGCCGTCGAGCCCCGGTGGGGACCCCTTGCGGCTGGTCCTATCTATCCAGGCGGGCTTCCACCCATGTTCAAAGAGGGCGGGAGTCGCGAGGACCATGCGCACGTGCATGGCATCCGCAAGCCTGCTCCTTAGCGCTCGTGGGCACTCGGGCCAGGCATCAGCGCGCTCCGTAACGGCAACCCTGTTCTCGCCGCCGAACAGCCCTGGGCTGTAAGAAATCTCCGCTGGATCCTGGATAGACACTCGGCACAACAGGCCCCATGCCTCGTTCCTGGTTTCCGATGGTGGATTGGTCCGGAACGAATATCTCTCGAATGCTGCCATCGTCGTCGAGAACAACATCCCTTCCCTGGCAACACCTTCCTGGCCGACTTCCAGATGGACCCGCGTATCGGATTCTGGCCCTGATATCTTCTCCGGACAGAAATCCGTGTCGTAGGTTTCGGCTAGCCAGTTCATCGTGTCGTTATGGCTCCAGAAGCTGTAGCCAGGCGCTGGCTTCGCCGATACGTTGATACTGAGCGGCCTCATACCTCCCGGAAGGTTGGTACCCAAATCCTCAGTGCGAGCGCTCGGTTCCATTCGCGTTGCAAGAACTCTTCCGCCCGAGTTGACGACTACGGCGTCGGCCGGCGCAGCGAAAACAGCCTGCCTGTTTCTGCATACTATCGGCCCTCCAACCTGAACGCGATCGCTAATCCCCGTCCAGTCACCTCCACGCTTCGGCCCGATCTGTGTCCGGATGTAGCCCGCAATAGTTGACGGATACGGCGGAAACAGGCTCTCCGCTCGCCCACCACCGGACGTATCGAAAGGGCGACCGTCTCGGAACAGAAGCGTGTCAACGCCGCGAATATAAATGACAACATGTTCCATTATGCGCCCTCCAATACAACGTTCATCTCAGATAGGCGCTGGAGAACCATGAGCTGTCTCCCCAGCTCCATTAGCCCGCATGCAGGGTCTGAATCAGCGGAAGAATTAGCGCCAGCCGGTGCCGAACAGACATCTTCCAGCTGTTTACGCACCCATTCCTCGGAAATCTGTGCGGCGTCGGCGCTTGCTTGCGCTGAGCTGCGCTTGCGTTTGTAAACCCGGACCGCCTCAGCAATCAATACGTCCTGCGGTATTCTTGCCCCCTCCATCTCATTTGCAAGTCGTTCCCATTCGTAAGCGAGACCCCTGGTTAACCCATTGGCGAACGCTTCGCTCCACCGTCGCCAGGACGCCAGATCGAAGCCGTCGCGCCAATCCCAAACTGCGGACCGCGCCTCACCGCTGCGCGAAAAAAGCTTCACGGCTAACCTGTTGCCTTGTTGGCCTGCCGCAGCCGCCTTGTTCTTCGCGAGCTTTTCAACACTGCGCGCTAAGTCCAGCGAAGCATACAAGGGCTCGTGATAATGCACGATAGCAATCCCGACGCTCAGCGTTCGGCCCGTATCTACCGCGAACTCCTTGGCGAGTTGCGCAGCGCATTGAATACAAGTGTCGACGGGTAGGAACGCGAGCACGTCGTCCCCACCGCTGTAAACGCAATGGCCGCGTTGACCATTAACCAGTTCCCCGGCTTTTGAGGCAAATCGTGCAAGGCTCTGTGAGAAGTCTATGTGCTGCTGCGGCGTTTTCAGCTCTCCTAAAGCCTCACCTATCCCGTCGCCATCCGCTAACAAAATTGCAAAATAAGGGTTAGGGTCGCTTCTCCCAACGGCGTCGCCGATGAGTGACGCATCGGGCTCCTGAAGATCGAGCTGCAACACCATCTCCTGTCGAATCCCAGGGTAAATGGCTCGTCTCAGCGTTTTGTAATTCAGCCCGTTGTGCGCAGCGATATTCTCGAGAATTGTTCTAACATTGGAGCGAGCGGCAAGAAAGCTCTCTGCAGCAAGATCAGCGGTCGACGGTGCATCAGTGCCGGGCAGAACCCGTTTAATCACAGAAACGGCATCTAAGTTTTCGTTCTTTTTGAGACGCAGCGGTCTTGTTTCGCGTTTTGCGTCTGGAATCCGCGTGGTCACGGTATCCCTAGATGGGTCCAGGGAGCTCTTAACAGCGTTGTGTTTCTGTGGCTGTTTGAAGTCTCGCAAGCATTTTCGCGCCGCAAGCGCGCGGTCTACATCGGCCCGAGCCTGTTGATAACTTGTGTCTGCGTCGTCCCACCTGCACCATGCGGCAAAGAACTCTATAAAGGTGCAGAGTTGCTGCTCCGCAATATTGCCGTCCGGTTCAATGTCGTAGTTCTTGAGTATCTGGCAGCTTGCGTCCCAGTGTCTGCGCAGGCAGCATTTTGCTGCGGCCTCGGCCGACTTCACAATCTCGCGCACTTCTCGTGCATCCGAAGCGCTGATAACTGCCAGTATCTTGTTTGCGCCAACACCAGCCTTCTTGTTGCCCGTGATGGGCGTGGGACCCTCACCCGGCAGAGTAGGGAAAAGTAACGTGCCCGACGTGGCGATCGAGACGGCCGTCTCCCAGGTTATCTCACTGATCAGCTGCGAGCCCGCATACAGATCGTCTGTGCGGCGCGCCGCGGCGATGAAATCCTGAACGGGTCCGATTGAAATTGCGAGGAGGTAACTCATTTGATCACATCGATTCTTTGCTCCTGCCAACCGGCGCCGGGGAGCATCATGAACGCAGCCAATGCGTCGAGAGTGTTGTGGCAACCGTGGTTAAAGGCCACCTCCGTACCGTCCTTATACAATGACGCGGGCCATCCGCTGCAGCTTGCGGTTATAAATTTGTCACTGCTAATGTCTACGGCCAGGCGATCGTCGGGAATCGGTGAGCAATTGAAAATGAGCACAGCTGGCCGCCACGACCCGGAAATCATTATCGGGCGGACCACCACGGGCGATGCAAGTCGGTCCGCTAATTTACCATCTGATCGCAGCTTCACATCAGCCTTGCCAAAAGACCCTGTGTGATCTCTAAGACTTTGCAGCTTGAACGGCAGGCCAAGCTGTGCTCTTGGAAATGAAAGGGCGCCGTCAGACGATCCGCCGGAGCCGTTGACCTGCTTGATTCCGCGAAGTATCCGAATCGCGTCTGCCTCGGGCCAAGGCGAGTGGCTGAGCTTTCCGCTCCTCGGCCTTTCGTCTCGTGAGCCCGGCGCAACTGCACCTCGAAACCGTTTCAGCATTGCAACTGCAGTGGCCCACGATTGGATTGCGTCGGCCGGAGGGCCAACATATAGGCGCGCGCCCACCAGGCTTGGAAACCCGACAGGAGGGCTCAATTGCCCGGCTGGCTCGCCTGCCGCGTAAGTTGTCTCTGCTGGGAGCTCACAGGACGCCTCGAGGCAACCGAATCCGCGTCTTGTACGACCTCCAATCCCACCATAAAGTACAAACGCATTCAACGCTCTGGTCGCTTCGCTCATCGCCATTGCGCTCTCTGCTGAAATTGTAACGGCGAACTCTATGTTCAGGTACACCCGCGGATATAGCGCGTCCCTGTGTGCGTCGCTAGAGGCACGCTCTTGGATAATAATTGCTCGTACGTAATTAGGTATGTCTCGGCAGTTGTCAATTCGGACCGATTGGGCATCCGCTGCACGGGTTAAGACTCGAGTGCTAACTGACACAGCGCCTCTCTTTCTAGCGCTGCCCCAAATCGCTTCCTCCTCTTTGAAAAGCTGTTCCGGCGTCTCAAATTGAGCGCCAGCTGTTGCTCTCCACCAGAAGCGAAGTTGGCCCCGGATGGCAGCCGGCCTGATCAGGCACTCCGGGTCGACCTCCCTGGCCGCATAGCCCCCGCCGAAAATTGGCGTGACGTTGCGGAGTTTAACGCAAATGACATTATCGTGTGGTTGGTGCCATTCAGGCGGATCTACCGAACAGGCAGAAGGTCGCATTTCGATATCTCCTCTATTCATCGCTAACTGAGTACAGCCGGTCAACGCCAGCGTTCTTGCCGGCGTTCGTCAATACATCTGGGACGCATGCATCCACAAGAGAGCAGTTAGTACATCGTTTGTCATTTACCGGCGGAGGCATGCGTCCCGAGAAACGCATCTCCCGAATCGCCTTAATGACCTGCTCCACCTGAGCTCGGAGATCCTCTGTAAAGCTCACATCTCTGCGTCGATGCGAACTGTGGTGGTAGATCGCACCGCACGTAATAGGCTTACCGAAGATCTCCTCCAGGCACATCGCCTGAGCGCACAACTGCAGATCGTCGTGCACCTGCTCCCGACGTGGGCCGTGTTTGTACTCCACCGGAAAGATCGTGCCGTCCGCCCGAAATTCGACCGTATCGGCGCGCCCGGTTAACCCAAGTCTGTCCGACCATAGAGGCAGCGCGCGTTCAATACGAGTTGCACCATCCATCTCCCAGTTGGGAACGTCGGCGCGCTCATGGGCGCGAGTGCCACGCAGAGTGTAGATGTTTTCCTCAAACACCTGCTCAACGTGGATCAGGGCGCACTGCCTCTGGCAATAAGAGTAGTGTTCGATTGCCGAAATCATAACAAGATCCTCTTCTTGCCACATGGCAGTGCGCCTCCCTTTCGCGCGGTCCTATAGAATTTCGATAACCTCTACGCCATTTGGAACCCTGTCAGCGTGGACGGACACACTGTAGTTCGCGTAGGAACGCGGCGCCTGCCCCTCAGGTATGCCCTTTGTTATCTCCACGACCGGCGACTCGCCGCACGTATCCAGCAGCTTTTGCGCTGGTGCGCACCCGAGCTTCGCCTGACGCGCCCGTTGCTCCAGGTCCGTGTCCGTGCCGACATGCTTGAATACCACAAGCTTTCGCGCAGACATGACGCCCTTGCTGGCGGACCGATCATGGTCGTACATGTTGGTTAGCGCTTCCCACAAGAGGGCCAGATCTTCCTCACAAAAACCGGTCTGTTCTGCGAGATGCGCGCTCACGAAACCGCGCGCAGCATAAAGCCCATACGGTACAAACGCCTTTCTCCCCATCGTGCGCAGCGTGTCCTCAGGAACCAGGGCCTCTGCAGCCAAATAATCCGCGCTGCTCTTGGCGCCCTTCACATCCACGGCCACCGCCTGGCGAGTGATGGAGATCTCCGAAGCTAACACGGGATCGAGCGACCTGGCAAATGAGATTTGAACTGGTCCACGTACCTGCCCCGCATTTGGGCCAGTGCTCATAACTGCGCCGAACGTACGTACATCGTAGAACTGTTGACACATCCAATCGCGAGCCGCATCGACCTTGCTCTTGACCTTCTTTCCGTCGTAGCCACCCGGTGTCTCTTCATGGGCTCGCATAATATGCCTGTTCAGGTTGGAGGCATGCTCTATGAAGATAGCGTTCGGCATCTGATTATCGCGAGCAATCTGCACATAATTACGAATGCGCCGTTTTATTGCTACGTCGGAAACCAACCCATGCATGTCTTCGGGATCGATACGAGGGGCGTTACCAGCGTCTGGATCACCGTTTGGATTGCCATTCTCAACGTCAAATATAAATAGAAATTCGTAGCGGTTCTTTATCGGATCACTCATTTCCAGTCTCCTCCTCATTCTCTACAGGTGACGCAGCAACTGCGGCGGGCGCCTTCTTAACACGGTCAAAAGCGATCTGTTGGTAATAGCCAAGTGCAAACAGGCTCTGCTGCTCAAGTGTGAGCGTAAGCGGGATCTGGTGATCTATGCGGCCCATTACTTCAGCTATACGCCCCTCGTACCAGCTTGCGAGCGCGGGTTGTTGTATCTTGCCAAGGTGAAATTGACTGGTACGCAGCAATCGAGCCAGAACAAGCGCTGGCGTGGTACTCGCTGCCGCATAGAATCGTTGGACGACGCCAGCGCCGACGTCGCCCAGGGCGCTTCTCTGCAGCGAGGCTAGAATAGCCATCAGTCGCCCACATTGATAGGCCGCCGAGGGATGTTCTGGACTGAGGATGGGTTCCAATTTATCGTCTCCTTTCCGAACATGGTAAGCGCGCAGAAGACCCATGCGCGCATGATTGAATCCGGTGTTAGCGATGATTTCCGTCTTGGCACGATGGAGAGCGGCAGCCATAAACTGCGCCGGAAAAGGCAGGCCGCGAATCGCGACGCGCCAGAGCTGCGTAACGTGAGGAGCCGGGATATCGCCGAGCTCTCGGACGAGGCCGCCCAATACCGCAAGAAACTTCGGCCGCGGAGCCAGTCGGCCGCCCTCGCGGTGTACAATCCCAAGGTCGCCAAACCAGCTATCGATACAGCTCCGCAATGAATCGAATTGGCCGGTCTCCCAATCACGCACCATCACGCGACCCGCAGAACCAGACACCGTCATCGCGTAATACAGCCGTTCGCCGATAGAGGAACCTTCGCCGGTGGCGAAGCTGCGGACCAGTCCGCCTGCTGCAATTTCGGCGCCTGCTGCATCTACTGCAGCCTGCTCCTCGCCACTAAAGAGATCCGCGAGCGGGTCACTTGCATCGGTTGCACCACCCCTGTACCAGTACACCACCTTTGCCGTCGCCAGGCGAACGCTGTGCCGCTCAATGAGATCGTTCAATGCAGCGCGATACGCAGAAGCTGCAAGATCGCCTACTGCTGCATTAGTCGATTGTTCCAGCCCGTACGACAGGAATGCATCCTTATCGAACCCAATCAGCGGTGAACCGACCCCCATGCCGCCGACGTCCGACAACCCGGATATCTTCGGATGAGTGGCTGCAGGTACAACGCACTCTCCGGTAGCAAAGCAAACCATAGCTCTGCCAACCGAAACCCCGCCATCTCCTCTGATATTGCGCCGATAACTCCGCCACCAGCTGTACCACGCGTCGCTGTTCACTGGAAAGTTGCCGTTTATCATGAAAGTCAACTTGTCAGTTGGCTTGGCCCTCAACGCGGCAAGGCTATCGCGAATGCTGCAAAGCGTTGGATCGTCATCAAGCGCGTCCGCAACTTCTTGAAGTTCTGGAATTACACTTGCAGCATCCCGCAGCATCGAGATGAAGAAATCGTGCTTGCCTCGCACTTTTTCAATCTCGTCGTCAGTGGATGTTGCGGCAGAGTGAAGTGTCACAACTTGTGCCGTCTCAACGAGGAAGTGCGCCCCGCTCCCCTTCAAGGCCTTCAAGTCCGAAAAGCTCATCTCAGGGGCGCGTGCAAACTCGAGGTGCCTTTCGTAACTTAGCGGTCCGAGGTAGCGACCGGCTGCATCGAACTGAAGCACGAACCTGACTGACTTCGGCGCGAAACCTGGCTCGACGACCAGGTTATTTTCCGCTGCATATTTTACGAGGAGGTCAAGCATTTCACGCTCCTCCCTGCGGCTTATGCACCGCCGCACTGTCGTAGGATGGAACCTGGAGTACGCCGCTTTTGAGCACAGCAGGAAATAGACTGATGCTGGCACGATCGGCACTACTGCCTCTTCTGGAGAGGTCGAATACGTCATACAGCATCCAGCCGACATCAAGATCCACCTCAATCGGCGGCTCGGCTTCTCCATCGGTAAACTCGAAGTAGGCGGGGAACTCTCTGCAGCCAAAACACGGCTGCATTACACACTGTCCAGCCCGCGCTCGCCTGATGAACTGCGACCGCATTGCGGGCAACCGGCCCAGCAACCCTTCCCACGGCAGGATTTTAGCGTAGAGGCGATACCGGACGTCTTTTAGCGCCATGGTCTGCCGTTGCGTCCTGCCTTTTGTATCGGATCCAACCTCATCTTTCGTCGCATCGGCCAGCAAGGGCATCGGCTCAGCCTTACCTGCCATCCACTGCACTATCGTGTCGATACCAGGAGCTTTGTCCTTTACCTCGTTTCGCCGCAGTGCGATGTACCGTATCTCTCGGAGCACTTCGATTCGCGTCACCTGCCAGCGGAACTCCGGCTTCCAATAGACTGCCTCAAAAATGCCCCGCGCTGCAGACGGAGTGATGACCGGATACGAGAACCGCTCGACCTTGAGCGCGGGTTGCGTAAACACTGCAAGGTCACCCCACACTGTCAACGATAGTTCGTTAGGTTCCATAAGCCTATGCCTTCCTACGCGGTTCGCCGCGCATGGTTACCGGGCGGGGGAGCGCACGTAACCGAAGTACCTCATTCACACCTCACGAGCACAATCAGTATTTCAATCCGTAGCGCCGCCGTCAGTTACGAACCTTCGCTTAGCAACTGCGTGATGCACCGCTACGCATTCCAGAACCCCGAACCAGGCGTCGGAACCAGGCCATAGGTAAGACTGTAGTCCGTAGCTTGCCCGTAAATAAACCATTCCGTAGACAGCTTGTCTCCCAGGCTCACCGGCTCGAGATTTTCATAAACCGAATCGGCAAGACTCGTGGGGCGGAACAGGCTAACGGTATATTCACGCGCCTTGCGCACCCACTGCCTGGTCAGTCCGGTCGCACGAACCTCGGCGACGAGGTCTTCAAATGGCGCCATCCCGAGAACCTCGTCCCTGTATGGAACGACCACATTGATGCTGCTGTTTTCTATGAGGCGGTAGAGCCGCGCTACTTCTGGGAAATGCTGCGCACGAATGGCATCCGCGAGCTTTCGCCCCGTTTCCGCAAAATCCGTCGCCGCATAAAGTCGGCGGTAATACCCCTCGAAAAGTTCAGGCGAATAGATGTCCATCCGCTCTGGTCCCATATCGTCCAGCATTGCGCGAGTAACCTGAGCGGCACGCTGATATGTGTCTCCCGGATAAAGCACACCCTCAACTGCAGGATGAAACACCACCATCCGGCCAATTTCATATGCGCCGCTGCGATTGCACCTCCCGGCAGCTTGCGCAATTGCCTCCAAAGGGCCGAACGACCGCATTAAGAATGGTGAATCAATGCCATCTACTCCAGCTTCGATGCATTGCGTTGAAATCAAGCAGAACCGTTCAGGGTTGTTGACTGACAGGTACTTTCTAGCTTCGTCCAACACAGACCGCCTGTGGCGGGGACACATGCTTGTGGATATATGTTTCACAGTCGCGACACCAAGTTCGTTAACTTGCCTTGCCAGATCGACCGCGTGCCGCTTCAGGTTAACGATACATACAGACTGCCGCTCGCTCGTCAATCGGTCGGCAATATCCCTCCACGTCGCTTTTTCGTCACGTCGCGGCCACCCCACGCTCACGCGTCGAGAGCGCTCAAAGAGCCGCAAACTCTCTGGAACTATCTCACGGGGAGCCCAGCCGCTCGTGCCAAGTGCGCGCACCTTGTCGTCCAATTGACAAAAGGCTGGCTGCGTCGCGGTTGACAACACGACCGTAGTGCCATACCGTTTGGAAAGGTGCGACAGTGTCGCGAGAGTTGGGAGCACAACATCCAGTGGCAGCGTTTGGATCTCGTCCAAGAGAATCACGCTGTTCGCAAGTCGATGCAACTTTCGGGCCGCCGACGGACGATTGCTGAACAGTGATTCGAGAAACTGGACGCTCGTAGTAACCACGATAGGGGAGTCCCAGTTTTCGCAAAGTTGCCTATCACGCAGCGCCGCGGCTGATCTATCCACCGCTTCGGCCGAACCGCCGCCTGTTTCGTTCGCGCCAGGTTCAGCGCCGGTGCCGGACAGACTGTGATGCTCAAGCACATAGTCGCGCCCAAACCGCTTATCAAAAACACTTCGAAATATCGATGCGGTCTGGTCGATGATGCTTAGAAACGGTGCGACCATAATTACCCTGCGGGTCGACCGGTTTGGATTTGCCATCATGTGTTTGAGTGCAAACGCCAGCATGGAGAGCGTTTTGCCTGCGCCCGTCGGTGCGGTCAGTGTGAAAAGTCCGGGAGACATCGCGGCAGAGGCAAGGCAAGCGTCCCAAAGGTCACCGCGAACCTGTCTCACACTGTCAGAAGCTGTAGATTCTGCGGCGATCTCCCGCACTGCTGCTTCAACCGCTTCCAGCGCAGCTTCTGGACCTAGCCGAGGGCCAGCTAGCCTAGCGCCCGAAAAATGCGCTTCGGTGTCCAGATAGTCTGCGTCCACCAGCGCAGAAAACAGCATCCTGACGTCGAACATGCTCGCGCAATTTGAGGAAGAAGTGTAAGCTGGCGTAGTCGGTCGTTGAGGATCAAACCCATCAGCTCGAAGGCGCTCCAATAGCAGATCGGTGTTGGTTTCGGTAAGCGCAAGTCCGTATGGGTGGCTGGACGACTTGCCGATCCGCTCGGGGTCCATGGATCTGAAATCCTCAATCGTACCGCCAGCCTGTAGCCCAATGTGGTGCCCCTGTATCGCCAGAGCCGCCGCCTTGGAGCGGAATTCTTTAATCGCAACCCAGGCGCCAGCAGACCAGTGATCGAGCCCGGTCCCGATGCCGTGCAGTCTGTCCTGGAAAACGGGAGAATATTTGCCGAGATCGTGCAATATGCCGGCTAACCGCGCCTCCTCTTCCATGCCAAGTCCGGAAGCGAACCCCATTGCCATATCGCTGACCTGTTCGAGGTGTTCTGCTTGCGTTTGCCATCGGTTTTGTTTGTTACCGCTGTGTGCGTGCCACATATCGTTCACCAATTCACCTACCCCGATTAGCTCGCTGACGGTTTAAGCAGAAAGAAGCCTGTAAACGAGCCCCAGCAAGGCGTGCTGATGGTCGATAGGAATCAACACGTAATCCTCAAGCATAAACGTCACTCTGAGCCTCAAAATGTCACCTCCGTTGTAACCGCCGGTTTTTCCGCCGAAGATATATAACGATAACATGCGACCGTGGTAAAAAACCGTGAGTAAAATACAAGAAAATAATTTTTTTTCGAGTCAACGAACAACCCGGCCATCGCAGCCCGAACCCGACCATCCCGTTCCAGTGTCGCAAGTCGCAAATGAACCATTACAATGGGTATTCACGGGCTGGATTCCGGCAGGCTGCATCAGCATTCTGTTCGGTGAACCTGGGGTCGGCAAGTCACAAGTCTCACTCGATATCGCCGCCCGACTCTCCTCAGGACGATCTATGACGAATGTAACTCATTCGGCGGGATCGCCTCTGCCACCGCCATTCGCCGATCACAATCCACTGACCACCGGACACCAGCTGCTAACCCCGAATGTCCTCATCTTCAGTTCCGAAGACTCTCTCTCGAACACGATAAAACCTCGATTGGTAGCTAACGGAGCAGACTGCGATCGCGTTCGCGTTTTCCCCAACCGCGGACATTGAGTTTTTGCCGAGCCAATCATGTTTACCACTCTGATCGTGACTCATTCAGCGAGCGAAATCCGCAAGAGCCGTCTGCTTCCACCTTGCACGCCGTGGGCGCGCAAGGAGGAAGCAGGTGAAAATGTGTGGTGGGTTGCCGTGCGATACATGGCATAAATGCCACGCCTACTCGCAAATGCCCTGCGGGCAGAATGCACAGACATGGTTAGGGCTTCACCTGTGCTACACGCCTAAGAACGCCAAGCCTGCCTTCACACAAGTTTGGCGTCCTTAACGGTACTTGGCGTCCTTATCGAGGCTGCGGCTTCTTCGCAACGACGGGTAGCAATCTCACATCCTTGTTCGATGAATGCGAC
>CAIXIX010000063.1 GCA_903919615.1 uncultured Chthonomonas sp. | reverse complement strand
ATTATCTGAACCCCCTCCCCAACCCCTCCCACATTTGCTCGCAAGCTCGCGGGGAGGGGACAAAATGCGTGCATCGCGGAGCGACATTTAGTCCCGCCGAGATATGATACATAGTTAGGGGTCGGGGAGGGTGATAAGATCATTCCGCTTCGCTTTGTCCCTACAAATGGCTCCCGTAGATATGAGGCATGTGTAGTCTGCCCGCAGGGCATCTGCTCGTAGACGCGGCATTCATGCCGCGGATGATGCGACACATGCATTGGTCCGGTGGTCCCAATTGTGCCAGCGGTGTCCACAGCCCGCCGAATTTAACGCCGAAGGATCTCCTTAGCCCAGTCTGAAAGGCTGGGAATCGCTGACTTCGACATGACTTGCGGCTCTGTATCGGTCGGCTGACAGACATGCGATGTCGCGCTAAGATACTAACATCGCATATATGCACACACCCGGCATCGAAAAGATATAATATTAATATTTATTGATTGATATAGAGATTAATTTACGTTTTCAATTGCTAAGATTTGCTAACATTGCATCTGCTTTGCGAGGGCGATTTGCTTTATCGAGCGCCGAAGGTGCGGCATCTCCTTAGCCCAGGGTGTCAGCCCTCTCATTAACTTACTATCTCACTAACTCACTATCTCCGCCAAATCTCATCACACACCACGTTGGCATCCTTAGCGATCGACGCAACAGACTGTATGGCACTATGCGCGTGCACCTGTTCGTCCGCGTGCTATGCCAGTGTGTTCCTCCGCCTAGCGCGCCAGCGGCGCGCAAGGCGGAGAGAGGATGATGGAAGGTGATGTTGGCGCTACGCGATACATGGCATGAATACCACGCCTAGGAACAGATGCCCTGCGGGCAGGAGAAGACGGTAATCGTGTATTTCGGTAGTTGGATAATCCTAAAGGCTGAAATCACAAGATAATTGTGATGATCACTGGCCGAGTCATTCAGAATGATAGCATCGCCTTATGCACAGGGACCGCCGCAAAGGATTTATGTATCCGAGCGGTGAATTCCGCCCTACGGAGACCAGTTCGCATAACTATGACAAGTGTTTCAAATCCAAGTTCGGATGGCAGTACTGGCGATATACGGATCCGGATGTTCGGCCCTATGGTCGTCGAGGTCAATGGAAAGCCCTTGCGCGCGTTAGTGTCTCGGCGCGGAATGTGGCTGTTGGCTATTCTGACCCTCCGTGCCAATCGCGAGGTCGCTCGAGATTGGCTTTCCGGCTGCCTTTGGCCGGACAGCGAACAGTCGCAAGCCCTCAGTAACCTGAGGCGGGTCCTAACAGATCTTCGCAGCGCACTCGGCGACGCAGCCAACCGCTTATCTTCTCCTACTTCCCGCACACTGCAATTCAACTTACAGCCCGACGACGCAGATGTGCTAGCGTTCGACCGTTGTGTCAGCCACCAGGGGGCCGACATTGCCGAGCTCGAACACGCGGTCTCACTATATAATGCCCCGCTGCTGGAGGATTGTTATGAGCCATGGGCGGCGCGGGACCAAGCTATTCGCCGAGAATCCTATCTGACAGTTCTTGATAGGCTCGTAACTGCCAGTAGTAGGGCGGGTTCACTGGCGGACGTAATTCGGTACTTACGTCTTGCGCTAGCCGCTGAACCAATGCGTGAGAGCTTCGCGGCGCAACTGATGCAGGCTCTGGCGGACAATGGCGACATGGCAGCCGCTGGAGAAGTGTTTCGCAAGTTGCGCGTACAGCTCATGCGTGAGATGAATACGGAACCCTCATCTGAACTGCGCGAATTGTTCGCCAATCTTCGAAGGTCGCGTCCCGCACAAAGCACACAGTCATCTAAAAAAGTTACTCCTGCGAATCAGCGACAAGAAAACACTGGCAAGCTCCCGCACACCGTCACCCCTCTGATTGGTCGCGATAATGACGTCGCTCAGGTGGGAATGCATCTGAAGAATTCGCGCATAGTGACTTTGGTTGGCGCCGGTGGCATCGGAAAGACTCGCCTCTCGATCGAAATCGCGCATTCGCAAGTCGAAAACTTTGACGACGGCGTATGGTTTGTTGAGCTGGCGCTCTTAAATAATGCGAGTGGCCTTGCTGACGCTGTGATCGACACATTAGGGTTGCGAGAAACTCAATCCGCAAAGTCTGAAGACGACCTCGCACTCCACCTTAATCCGCGCTCCGTCCTCCTCGTTCTCGACAATTGCGAGCACCTCGTGGACGAGACGGCGCTGTTCGTAACAAGGTTGACGACCGCGTGCCCCGACCTCAGGATACTCGCCACCAGCCGTCAGCCACTTGGTTTGAATGGTGAGATAGTTGTTAGAGTTCCTTCTCTTTCTGTTCCGCTGCTAACCGATACAGGAACGCCCGACAAGACGCCAGAATTGGAATTGCTCTGCCAGCATTACTCTGCCATAAAACTGTTTATTGAACGGGCTAACGCTGTTCGAGCCGATCTTGCGACGTCGCCCGGCACCATCGCTGCAATCATTGATATATGCCACAGGCTCGACGGTATCCCACTGGCAATCGAGCTTGCAGCAGCGAGAACGAAGTCGATGTCGGTTCTTCAGATCGCCTCTCGACTCGATAATCGGTTCAATCTGCTCGTGGGAGGCAGCCGAAGTGCCTTGCCCAGGCACAAGACTCTTCTTGCGCTAGTGGACTGGAGCTACGATCTGCTCAGCGCGAAAGAGCGGCTTCTGCTTGCCAGACTATCTATATTTATGGGTGGCTTCACGCTGGAAGCGGTAGAGGATGTCTGCTCGGATGTTGTGGATAATTCTATATGCGGCCCGACTGAAGACTTCGACAATGCAGACATTCTTGCGAAGTGGGAGATGATGGACCTCCTCAGCGAACTCGTTGATAAGTCAATTGTGAACATGTCTTGCGAGTTTGACGGCGAGCCTCGCTACAGCATGCTCGAAACCATTCGGCAGTATGCCTCTGAGAAAAATTGTGAATCGGATAACTTAGAAGCGATTCGGGGACGCCACTGTCACTCGTATTTGAAACTCGCTTATCGGCTAACCGCGCAATTGACTGGGGAGAGGCAGAAGGAGTGCCTGTTGCAGTTCGATATTGAACAAGGCAACCTGCGCGCTGCCCTTAATTGGAGCCTCTCGGAAAACGAACCGCCTGAAACGGCGATGAGGATTTGCGGTACGCTCAACATGTATTGGGTCTATCGTGGGTATTACCGGGAAGGCAGTGCGTGGTGCAGTAAATCGCTAGCGCGTTCAAAAAATTGCACTGATCTTGACGCGCAAGTACAAGTCCTTAATTGCAGTGGAACCCTTGCGATGATGCAAGGCGATCATGTTGAAGCCATGCAATTTCATAATGCGTCACTGTCGATTTCGCGTAAGAGGTCCAATATGCGGGGGGTAGTCGGTTCCCTCGAGCGATTAGGAGTGCTTACGCTACTCATGGGCAAGCTTGATGAAGCGCGGACTTTTCTCGTTGAGGCAATTGATGGCGGCCGAGTGCTGAATGATTCGGAGTTTCTGATGGGTACGCTGATCAACCTGGGCTGCGTGGAGTTTAGTCTAGAACTTGGAAGCGCACAAAAGACGTTCGAAGAAAGCCTTGCTCTCGCCCGCGTTTCTGGAAACAAAGTGATTATTGCACTTGCTCTCGGCAATCTTGCGCATATATCCAAGAATCGAGGTGATTTCGAGGAAGCAAGTCTGCAGCACGAAGAGTGTCTGCGTCTGATGCAAGAGGTGGGCGATAAGGGTGGAGTGGCAATGGCGCTGTACAGTCTGGCTACGGTTGCGGAGCAGCAGCATGATACCGCGAAGGCGTTCCGTTTGTTACGAGATGCGATAACATATTGGCAGAGCGTGGGAAACAAGGAAAGAATCAGTATTGGTATAGAGACGTTTGCCTCCATTCTTGTCACAGAAGCAACCGTGCGGCCAGAAGTTGCGCCGGAAAACCATCGGCTGGCTGCAAGGATGTATGGCGGCGCGGCGACCCAGCGCGAGATACTGCTGACAGCGCTTCCACCGGATGCACAGGGCGCATACGATACCACTCAAATCACGCTTAAACAGGCCCTTGGACTCGATGAGTACTCCGCTCTTTGGGAAAAAGGGCGAGCCATGGCGATGGACGATGTTCTTGTGTGCGTTCAAGATCGCCTGAACGAGATCAAAAATTAGCCATCCACACTATTTGCCGCATTGATCCACGTTTACATCCACGTTGCTTTGTTATCCTCGTTACATCACCCGTAACTGCACGCTATCGTGCAATACGACCCACCATTGCTGCCCGTAGACATCGGTGATTGCCCATCGGATTCGCAGCCTGATTGCATAGAAAGAATATAGGTTCAGCACTAATGCGAAAACCCCAATACCACTGTATGCTTGCAGTAACGGCGGTTGCTCTGGCACTTGGTTCAACATGTGTTGTCGCCACGGCGGATACACTTTACGTGTCTTCATTTTTCCCGCATAGCATCTTCCAGGTTAACCCGGATGGATCAAACTTTGTTTATGCCCCCGGGCTTGCTACATCATCCTACACGCCGGTGTTTAACGCGAGCGGCGCACTGTTTGAGAGCGAATACTTCGCTGGCCAGATTGATCGCATTGCTGCGGATGGCTCGCATAGCCTTTTCGTAAACTCGGCTTCTGCCACGGGCCTGGCTTTCGCCGGTAACGGCGATCTCTACGCGGCAGACTACGATCATGGCAACATCTACAAGATCACGCCTGGAGGTGTCTCAACCACGTTCGCATCGGGCCTTGTTAATCCCTTCGGCCTTACGTTTGATACACAAGGAAATCTATTTGTCGCAGACAACGGTGCAAACGTCATTGATAAAATTGACAAATATGGCAATATCAGTGTGTTTGCCAGTGTCGCTCGTCCAACCTATATGGCATTTGATGTAAAGAAAAATCTCTTCGTATCCTCCTACGGAGACTACGAGATCTACAAGATTACGCCGGCACAGGTTAAAACGGCCTTCGCGCCGGTCGCGTCACCGGACGGGCTCGCGTTCGACTCGGCGGGATACCTGTATGCTGCACAAGAAGGTGGCTCGATTGGCATCGTCAAAATCGCTACCACTGGAACGGAAACTCTGTTTTCTACCGGTATACCGGAGCCGATCGGTCTGGCCTTTCGTCCAAACGTAACTACAACTCCAGAACCGGGCGCCATCGGCTTGATCGCTGCGTGCGGACTTACAAGCGCCCTGGCCGTACGTCGTAAGCAAAAGGCTTGAAGGCCCGAATGAGCTAAACAAACCACGCTAACGCTCGTTACGACACCACGCAAGCCATCGAAGCAGCGGCAACGCATTGTAGAGTCCATCCACGCTGACAGAAAATCCCCGGGCTCAAGGGGCTGTGAACAGTCTCGAAGAATAAAACTTTGATGATCCAAGGGTCATTGGGTTACTTGACGTTCTTCGTGCGAGCCTCTATGGCCCGTTGGGCACTAGATATGCGCGTACATCCGTTCGACCTTCTACTCTGCCGGCGAGCTCTCCTTCCGCCTCACGCGCCTTCGGCGCGCAAGGCGGAGGGAGGATGAAGAAAGGTGAGATGACCTCATCCCTGTTCTGGACGGTTAGGAATTCGCTGCCGCTGTATGGAACAGAGTTATGACAGTTCCGCAGAGGAAGAACGAATATGCATCCACATCCCGGCGCCGCGTACAGACGCATCTTACCTTCGGTTTTAGTATCCATATGCACCCTATCCTGGCTTTGCTTTACCGGGCCGGCGCTTGCGCAGCCGGTCGGCAGCGAGGTGAGAGCTGTGACACAAGCAAAAGTAGATTTCTCCTACGCATTCGGCCTCCCGCACCGGATGGCGGTAGCCCTGCCGGACAGCAGCGACAAAACGGTGCTGGATGTGTTTGCGGACAGACTGGTGTACAGATGGACGTTTGGAGATCTTGAGCACATTCCGCTCGGAGCGTTTATGCCGCTCAACTGCAACTGGGCAGCGAACATCTGGCCGGAGATAGACGGCCGCCGACCGGGCAAACCGCACTATAGCAGGTCCGAGGGCTTTCTGCCAGCTCTGCATGCTGTCTATAACGACTCCCTTGGAAAGTTTGACGTCGAGATTGCTGGCGGCAAGACGGCCGCGATCAGCCGTGTAAAGGTGACAAACAGCTCCGACAAACCCCATCGATACAGCTATGTTTTTTCCCTGGAGGGCGGCTTCGGAGAGGTGCCCGGTTATATCGTTGCGGGTGACGCCCTGGACTACATGCTGGCCGGCTGGAACGACCGGGCCGACCGTGTGCTTGCTTTCGCGACCGGAGCGCATACCCCACGACGCAAGGACACCCCGGCGCGCACACTCGCTCTTGAATGGAACCTGAAACCGGGCGAGAGCGCCACAGGCTTTCTGGTCCGCCCGTACAGGGCGTACGAGGAAGACGTTCCCCGCCTGCGCGCCCACGATTGGGCAAAAGAGTTCACAGAGGGCATTGACACCTGGCGCTCGCTGTTGCGCCGCGCTGTTAATCTCCATATACCGGATGAGGGCGTTCGCAACGCCTACTATAGCTGCCTGGGCGATATCTTCGTCATGCGCGAACCGGTCGCCAATGGTTACATCGCTTGCTCGCCAGGTACGGAAGGCTACCGCTGCCCCAACTCAGGCGAGGCCAGTATGGCATCGGTCGGCATCGATCAGGCCGGGCTGCACCACGAGGCGGAGATCGGATATCAGGTCTCCATCGACATGCAGGGCAAGAACGGCGACTGGAACGATCCGCAAGGCTGGTCGCATCGCTGCTGGGGGATGGCCGGGTTCAAGGCATGGACGGTACTGGAGCACTACAGGCTAACCGGTGACCGGGCCTATCTCGAAAAGGTCTATCCCAGGCTGCTCGCATGCTCGCGGTGGCAGAGGAAACAGCGGCAGCGCACGCGAGAACTGATAGATGGGAAACGACCGCTCTACTATGGCCTGATGCCTCGCGGGCAAGGCGACTGTGGTCTCGACGCAGGCGACGGCTGGTATGGATACTTCCTGCCGCACAACGCATGGTCCGTCTACGCCGATAAGGTTGCGCTGGAAGCGTCGACCATATTAGGCAAGACGGTGGAGAGCGTCGAGCTGCGCGCCATCTACGAGCAAGCGTACAAAGACCTGCTGGCATCGATGGACCGGGGCGCTATTCAGGCCGATGGTTATCGGTGGATTCCAGGTTCACCAGGCAACCCATCCGGCAGCAGGTGGGGCGTCTTGAACTCGGCCTTCCCCTGTGAACTACTCGCTCCCGATCATGAGTTGATTACCGGTACGCTCAAGTACATGAACAGCCATCTGAGCCCCGGCGGCCTCCAGATGCATACGGGCTGGATGGCGGACGGCATGTGGGCCGCGATCTCGCTGGACAATGTTGCCGAAGTAGAGCTCCAGCGCAACAACGGCGATGAGGCTGCGCGCCTCTTGTACGCTGTCCTGAACCACGGCACGCCGCTCTACACCTGGTGTGAGGAGCGCGGTCAGGATCCGGGAACCGATAAAACCTCCGGCGACCGCCAGCATCTCTGGACACCAGCGGCCGTCGTTCGAGCCGTCCGAGACTGCATGGTGATGGAAGAGGGCGAAGGGCTGCATCTGGCACGCGGCGCGGAGCGAAGCTGGCTAACGGGCGGCAAACAGATCGGTATCGAGAGAGCGCCAACCCACTTCGGTGAAGTGACCTTTGAGTTGAAGCTCGATACCGCAACGCACACAGCCGCCGGCGAGGTTATCTTCCCATCCAGAGCGGTTCCGGCATGGTGCGTGCTGCACCTCCGACTGCCGGACGGCATGACCGTGAAGTCCGTAAGTCGCGAATCTGGCGCGGTAGTTCTGCCCGACGGCAGCGGTATCAAGTGGACCAGACCTGTGGGAAAGGTGCGATTTTCCGCGACAGTCGGTTAAAAGAGGATCAGGGAGCAATGAAATACGAAGCTCGGACATGGACGTTACAGCCATCAGAGGGTAAGTGGTAGAATTACGCCAACGAAACGTGATATCTAAATCAGATGACTTGTAGTCGCCAGCCCATTAAATCATGAATGAACAACTCACTAAAGGACCGGATTCGACAGACGGTCCAAGCGTGTTTCCTGATGATGCGGACGTTTCTGTCCTGCCAGCTTTTAGTGACGACGGTACTGACCTCACCTTGATCCGCTGGATGCTAAGCCTCACTCCGCTCGAAAGGTTGCGCGTAGCGCAGCGCTACGCAAACTCTGCCAGAAAGCTGCGTAATGCCAGAAGACGCGTCTGATTTTGAGAAAATCCTGCAGACGCTTGCAAACCGGCAGGTCGACTTCATTGTGGTCGGTGGAATTTGCGCCGTGCTGAACGGCGCGCCTGTCCAGACGTATGATCTGGACATCGTGCCGTCCCGTGAACCCGAAAATCTATCTCGCCTGGTGCACGCATTGTCAGAGCTCGACGCCTACTACCGGGAGCATCCGCGCACAAAGCTCCGACCTCAAGCGCCACGAATGACAGGTCCAGGTCACCATCTACTTTCGACCTCGGCTGGACCGCTTGATGTGCTCGGCGCAATTGCCAATAAACGAGATTACGCCAGTCTGCTGCCGCACACTTTTGAGATAGAGTTAAGTGCAGGAGTATGGATCCGCGTCCTCGACCTGCAAACTCTGATCACGACAAAAGAGGAAACCGGGCGAGAAAAGGACAGACTGGTCCTGCCCATGCTCCGGCGTGCGTTAGAAGAGATTGAACGGCCGCCGACTTAATTCAGATGCGCTGGAATTGGAAAGAAAGCCCCATTGATTTGACAGCGTCTGAGTACAGAGTCAATTCGGCGGTAAAACCGCCGACAATGCCATGCCAACTCCCGACAATGTGCCTTGTGCTCGGTTTCACGGCTTCTCCGATAGAAGTAGGAACTGAAAAGAGGCTGGAAATAGTCTTAATAGATCCTGATGGTAACCGACTACTTCAACTCAATAACAACGTCATAGTCCCATTACCAAAGCGCCCAGGTAACAGCTCATCTCTCGCTTCAATTATCGCGCTGAATGGCGTTCAGTTTCAGACTTTCGGAAATTTTCACTTTTCAATCCTCGTGAACGGTGAAGAAAAAACGACAGTCCCAGTCCGAGTAAACAATCCGATGTCGGGCATACCGGAAGGAGAATTATAACTATGGCAGTTTCAATAGAACATGAAAGAGTTCCACAAAGAGGCGGCACGGACGTCACGGCTAGCATTATAACTTCTGGCGGCCAACAGCAAGCATATTCCTGGCCCACAACAACTTGGTCTCTCGAACCCGCTAACTTCACAATTCAATCCACTCCTTCGGCGTCATTAGCTGAAGAAACTGCACTTGCCAGTGAAGAAGCGATGGGACGTATATGGAATCGGCCCGCGGAGGATGAAGCGTGGTGCAATTTGTAAAAGGGGATGTTGTGGTTGTGCCATTCCCTTTTTCGGCATCTAGCGGCGACAAACTACGTCCGGCGCAACGGGTTTCTGTATACTGTAGGCACACAAACGCACCTTTTGAACGGAGGTTACGACATGAACTTGACTATTGACCTCACCCCCATCGAAGAAGCGCAGATCTCGTCCGCCGCAAAACACGCCGGTGTTGCACCGGCGGAGTTAGTAAAACAGCTTGTTAAGGAGCATCTTCCTGCCATTCCTGCCGAGATAGAAAATGATCTTAACGCGACGCTGCAAAAATGGCAGCTACGGGACCATTCAAAGGCAAACCCAGATGATGCCACGAAAGCACTGTTTGCTCAGTGGGCGGAAGAAGATGAACAGTTAACTGATGACGAGCGGGAGCAAAACGAACGAGTTTATGCCGAGATTGAAAAGAACGGCATCCCAAGAGTTCAGATTTAGCCGATGGCACGAGTAATCGTACTGGACTCATTTCCCCTCAGCACAATCGGTAAGAACGTAATTTCTCCGCCATCCGTCACCGATCATTGCCGATAATGGATTATGAATTGCATTGCGGCAGGAAACTCAGTTCGTGTACCGGCAATTATTTATTATGAAACATTGCGTGAGTTGGGGCGCCTGAAGGCTACTTCGCAAATTAAACGATTGAAGGCTTTCTGTTTTTCCGACACAGAGCGTTTTCTTGTACTCGAAACCATACACTTGGAAGAAGCGGCAAAGCTTTGGGCCCAAAGTCGCAACGCAGGACTGCCCACCGCCGATCCGCAGGCTCTTGATGCAGACGTGATCCTTGCGGCGCAGGCGCTTAGCTTAGGACTCGCCGAGCCTGGATTAATCGTTGCAACCGGGTTCCCTGCTCCCGCCCGACGCTAGGAGGGATGCAGGGCGCAGGGCAATCCGGCTCATATCTCCGGATATATTGCGGCAGACTTGTGGACGAATATTAAACCGTGAATTGCTTTTGCCCGGAGTTAGTGTGTTAGTCGGTTACGCCAGAGTTTCCACCCAGGATCAAATCTGCAACTGAATTTGCAGATTTGGGTTCGTCGCATTGTTTCTGCGAGCGGATCTTTGAAGACAAGATGAGCGGCGCCAAAGCGGAGCGGCTCGGCATTGCAGGAGTGATCGCCAAATGGGTACACTTGGTATGATCTGTGTAGGGATACAAATGCGGAACGTTGTATTTGCGTTAGTAAGACGCAGTGTTAGGATGGACTTTCGTGGCGATTAAACTCCAACCAGCATGCTTAGAATGGGCAAGGACGCGCGCGCGCTTGAGCGCGGCAGAACTTGCCAAAAAAATGCACGTGACAGAGGATAAGGTTCTTGGCTGGGAGCAGAGTGGCGATATAACACTGGCTCAGGTTGAGAAACTATCTAAAGCAACGTATGTGCCAGTTGGATATATGTTCTTGCCGGAGCCACCAGTGGAGCACCTGCCTGTTACGGATTTTAGAACCGTGGGGAGTGCAGCACAGCAGGCGGCGTCTCCGGATCTTCTTGACACGCTAAACGTAGCGCTGCGACGACAGGATTGGTATCGTGATTACATGGTACAGAGCGGGGAAGAGCCGCTTTCGTTTGTAGGCAGCCTGTCGGTTAACGACGATGTTTTGGAAGCCGCCGACAAAATTCGGGCGGCAGTTGAATGGAACTCCGAATTGCGGGCGCAAGCGCGGGATTGGACAGAGGCGCTAGCTAACCAGACTGCTGCAATAGAGAATGCCGGCGTGCTTGTGATGGGCAGCGGCGTCGTGGGCCTAAACAATAACAGACGGCTAGACGTGAATGAGTTTCGTGGGTTTGCTTTGGCGGATACGTATGCGCCGCTGTTGTTCATCAATCATCGTGACTCGAAGGCAGCGCGCATGTTTACTCTTGCCCATGAATTAGTGCATATCTGGCTTGGTGAATCCGGGGTTTCTAATGTTGACTTGTCTCAGGCGAACACTAACGTAACCGAACGGTTTTGTAACGGTGTTGCGGCTGAGTTACTGGTGCCTGTTGCGGAGTTGGCAAGACAGTGGCAATTATTGAATAGTCGGCACGACTATACTGCGGAGCTTTCCAAGTACTTCAAGGTTAGTGAGCTTGTCATCATTCGGCGACTGTATGATACGAGTCGAATTAGTCGAGCCGAGTTCGAGGCTTCCTACCTCGATCGGTACGACACGCGTGGTACCGAGCAGCGAGATGAATCCACTGGCGGCGGCCATTTCCACTACACGCTCAGGTCGCGGCTTGGTAGGAGGTTCTCTGCGGCGCTAGTAGCGAGCACCCTTGAAGGGGGCACCCCCTATAGGGTTGCTTTGTCTTTGATGGGTGTGACAAGCGCTGATGTAGTCAAGAGGTTCGCACAGTATGCGCTAGAGGCTGCAGCTTGACCAGGTATCTAATAGATGCCAATTGCCTGATAGAAGCAAAGAATCGGTGGTACGGTTTCGACATCTGCCCCGCATTCTGGCAGTGGATTGAGAACCAAAACGAGGCCGGTGTGATATACAGTATCGACAAGATCAAGACCGAATTGGTGGCTGGAAGGGACGAGCTTGCGCAATGGGCGCAGGCGAAGGGTCAAGGGTTTTTCCTACCGACCGATAATGACGTCGCTGTGGCGTATACGCAGATAGTCGCCTGGGCGCAGACGGCAAACTTCAAGCCTCAAGCGATACAGGATTTCATGGGAGTAGCGGATGGTTGGCTGGTTGCGCACGCGATGGTTCATCAGTTTACTGTTGTTACTCATGAGAAATTGGATATTAACCAAACTACTCGTATCAAGATTCCCAGGATATGTAACCAGCACGCGATAGATTGCATAGACTTGTTTGAACTCTTGCGGCAAACTCAAGCGAGGTTTGTTCTGTAGGGTGTCGCCGTTATCTTCGCTCGTTGAACAGCCTACCCATGTT
>CAIXIX010000062.1 GCA_903919615.1 uncultured Chthonomonas sp. | reverse complement strand
GCTGGGGACGTCACGCAAACGGGCGGGAGCCGGCCGGCCATAGCAGGTGCCAGGCGCATCTGCCGTGCCCTCAGCATTTATTGACGCCACCAATGCTATTCTGGTAGTATGCGGTCAGTACTGTAATGCAACAGCCCTGCACAAGTATGCAACAAGCTTAACTACAGGGCTGTGCACAGTTCCGTCTGATGGGTAGTTACGGAGAAGTTTGAATCCCTTGAACAGCACGCGATACCGGCAAGTTCCACCCGACATTCTGAAGGATTATAACGCTACCCGCGAGTGTGCAGATAAAGATTGCCTGTGCCATGCCCCCGGCACGAGCATGTATTTTGGCCGAACTGGCGCCGTAAGCGCATGCTGCTACAGCACGTCAGCCTCAATAGGGCGGTACCCCGAGCAGTCTGTTCAAGATATCTGGGACAGCGCAAAGGCAATATCAATGCGGGCAGCCGTCCGGCAGCAGCAGCTTCCCGACGGATGTGAGTTCTGTGCGGATCAATTATTTGCACGTAACTTTTCGGGGTTTCTTGGAAAAGGTTTCGATCATATCGCCCGGTATATTCCGCTGGCAGAAGCGGAAAATCGCGCCGGCGCCAATTACTCACATACGCCGCTTCGGATGGACTTTGAGCTGTCAAACACATGCAATCTGGAATGCGCGATGTGCTCCGGATACTTTTCTTCAACAATAAGGTTGAACAGAGAGAAGCTTCCAGCATTCCCACAGATCTACGATGAGGCATTCGTTGATCAGTTGACGCCCCTTCTTGCAAACCTGAAGACAGCCAATTTTATCGGCGGTGAACCCTTTCTCATTGATATCTACTATTCGATATGGGAACGACTAATTGCTATTGGCTCAGAATGCGTGGTTGCGATTACGACCAACGGAACCGTATACACAAGCAGGGTCCGCAAAATTCTCGAGAAGCTTAACTGTCGTATTACTGTCTCACTAGACAGTATTGAAACAGAAACTTATGAGGCGATTCGTAAAAACGCAAAACTAAGCAACACGCTCCGCAATCTGGAAGCATTCTGCGAAATCAACCACAATAAAGGCAAGAGCCTTGCCATCGCAACATGCCCGATGGTTTCCAACTGGCGAGAGCTTCCCGCGCTGGTGTCGTTCGCCAATGAACGCGGCATTTCTATCTTCTTCAATACCGTGGTATTTCCAGCAGAACACTCGATCAAAGAGCTCCCAAAAGAAAAACAGAGACAGATTGCGTCGTACCTCAGGATATCAAATCGCAAACCTACGGATGACATATCAAGAATGAACTATGAAGCCGTTGAAGGCTTCTGCCGGCAGATTGACTTCTGGGTTGGGGATGATAATACCGCAGAGCTGACCCCAATGCAGATTAGATGTCAGGAGTTAATGGCGGATTGTAATATCCCAAATGCAACGCTCGATCTGCTTACCGACATTGTTGGTAAGCGTGACTCTAACAGCACCAGGTCTCGTGTCGAACCAGGTAATGCACTATGTCACCTGATCGAATACCATAAAGCTATCTGGGACATTGGCCGGATTCTTGCGGAAGACGATCTGATATCAGACGCGACGTTTGACGACGCCAGCTTGAACGAGTTTATCGCATACCTCCGGTGCACCATCGGACCAAAGCAGGCTGCAAGGATATATTCTGAGATCCGCCGGTTCCCGCGCGAAATGATGAGGTTCTGCGGGACTCTGACAACCAGGCAGCTAATCGATCTGATAGAAGCTCACAACGCCTCGGCGCAGCCTTAATGTGCAGATCTCGTTACACATAGCTCCATAATACTCCGTGTGTATTCGAATTTTTTCTAGCCGCTAGCTGACATACAGCTTTATTGTTCGAATGAGATCCGCAGCCGACGAAGCGCCAATAAACTTCACAATAGACCAGGGCGCCTTCCTCAAGTATATCAACAGCGTATCTGCTTGCTGAGAACTCAATTCAGTTGCAACAAACGTAAGTACCTGTATCTTCTCCTCTTCATCAATTTGAATTTCGCTCAGGACGCCTTTCTCCGTCATTTTGGCGCACACCAAATACAACGCCCTAAAGTACTCCGAAACGACGTGAACGTCGTCCGGGTAAATTGCTTCCGCTGGCGCCTGTGCCGGTGTGAATATCTCTCGAATTATATCGCTGATAACAACACTGCTAATCGCAGCTTCAATCGACCCGTCAATTTCTGACGCCAATTGCTTGAAGTGATCGACTTCTCCCCTCATCGAGAGCGCCGTTTCGCGCCAGTAGACGATTTGATTTGCGACATCATCCAGGGCTGAGGCATTCGCCGCTTCCAGCTTATTTTGGGGTTCGGTTAGGGTTCCTCTGTATAGTGTTACTAATTCCAGCATCACATCAGGCGGCATGGACCGGATGGACTGCTCAACAGGAAAAATCACGTTGTTGAAAAAGATGTCGATGCCGCGTTCATTGGCAAACCGCACCATGTCCGGCATCTCGCGACAGTTAGATACCATCGGGCAAACTGCGATCGAAAGCCCCTTATTTTTGCGTCGGTTAACCGCAAAGAACTGATCCACGTTTGCAAGCGTGTTTTCCAACTTGCCATTTACTCGAATTCCCTCATAAACGCCAGGAGTAATGCTATCCAGCGAGATGCTGACCTGGCAGTTTAGCTTTTCGAGCACACGTCTAACGCGGGGGGTGTAGACTGTCCCGTTCGTCGTAATCGTAATATAGCAATCCGGGTTTAACACCATAAACGCATCCCAGATTTCATAATAGACATCGATCAAGAAGGGTTCGCCACCGAGGAACTTGGCCCTCTTAAGGTGAGGAATAAAGGGTTTGAGCTGCTCCACAAAAGCGCTGTCATAAACCTGTGGCAGCGCCGGCAGCTTCTCCCTCATCATGCGAATCGTAGATGAAAACTGCCCTGAGCACATCGCGCACTCGAGATTACAGGTGTTCGAAAGCTCAAACTCAAATTGGATTGGCATTCGACCAATCATTCCCGTATCGGCGATAACGGCGTCGTGTTCCTGCTCTTGCTCGGATATCGGCATTCTGGCGAGTGGATCAAATTGGCCCGCCAGTAGGTTCTTAAAATTGTGTGCCAGAAGCACATCGGCGCACAGTTCACACCCTTTCGGCAGCGTGTTTGCCCGCAGCGCTTTTCGCATGTCTTTCGCGATCACGCCGTTCCAGATATCACCAATGGTCTGCTCCGGGTATCTTCCCACTGGCTTGAGACGGCTGTAGCAGCACGCCAGTACCGATCCATCTCGAGCAAAATACATACTATTCTCTAAAGCGTGACACAGTGTGCCCTTATCGACACAAGCCCGAGAAAGATTGTATTCTTGAATAGCTTCTGTGATTGGAACGTGCTGGTTGGAAGTCATCTAGTTAGGTCGCTTTCGAGGTAGGTAAGGGTCCCATTGATCAGTTGTTCAGATGAAGCTGATCCGGCATATTGCATCACATTCCGAGGTGATTGCCTTAGACTCCTTAGCACTGCGGTATTTTGTTGCGGAGTTATGTCGTGATTGAGGAAGCCGATAAATTTCTCCAACTCAGTCATGTCAAACGAAACACCTGTCAAATCGCCACGGCGAGCCAACCCGGAGCCAATAACCATCATTGCGGTGCAGTAGGCTGCAGCTGTCACTGAAGGACTCGGATCTTCCATGACTTCAGAGCCTTCTCCTGGCCACCGATTGGCCTCGCGCTTCAAATCCGCAAGTACGGCTGCCCAGGCAGCGGAATCGCGCTCACCAGGTTCGATTGCGCTGGCTAAGCTCACGAACCGATTTCGTTCCTCGCACTCGCGTTCATTCTGATCCGTCCAGTAATCAATCTGGTTCGCGACATCTACAAGTCCGGCTTGATTAGCCGCTTCGATTTCGGTTTTCGGTGCCAGGTTGGCTTGCCGATACTGCTGAATCACTTCTCGAGCGATATCCGGCTTCAAGGCTCTAAGGCTTTGTTCTACCGGAAACACGACATTGTTGAAATTGACCTGCGCCCCATGCGAATTTGCAAACGCCACAAGGTCAGGCATCTCCCTGCAGTTAGATACCATCGGGCAAACTGCGATCGCGGGTGTTCTTCCTCGGCGCTTATTGGAAGCAAAGAACTTCTCGACATTCGCGAGTGTGCGCTCCATCTTTGCATTCACTCTGATGGACTCATACGTCGGCTTAACAACACTATCCAGTGACACCGTTATGAAGCAGTTAAGCGTTTCCAAAACGCGTTGAACCTTAGAGTTGTACACGGTGCCATTTGTAGTTATGGCGATCCTGCATTGCGGGTTCAAGACGCTAAGCCGTTCCCAGATATCGAAATAGATATCAATTAGAAATGGCTCGCCACCGACAAAGTTGCAGTTCCGCAGATGAGGCATAAACGGTTCAAGCTGATCGACGAAGTTCTTATCGTAAACCTGAGGCAGAGGAGGCAGTTTTTCACGTTTCGCTCTGATCGTCGAAGAGAAAGTTCCCGAGCACATTGCACACTCAAGATTGCACGTATTGGACAGCTCAAACTCCAACTGGGTTGGGTAGTTTCGATTTGCCGCATCACCGATTGCAACTTCGGATATGGGAATGACCAACTTTCGCTCTGCGGCCTTATAATCGAAACTTGCAGCGAGCAGGCCTCTAAAATTGCGCGCCAGCAGTTCATCCGCACACAGCTCGCATCCTGCCGGCAATTCATTGCGTCTGAGGGCTGAGCGCATCGAAGCGGCTTTTGCGCCATGCCAAATTTCACTGATGGATTGCTCCGGGTATCTGCCAACGGGCTGTTCTCTGCTATAACAACATGCCATTACGGAACCGTCGCGAGCGAAATAGAGGCTGTTCTCTAAAGCGTGACAAAGTGTGCCCTTGTCCTCGCACTCCCGAACCTCGTTATATTCACGGATCGCTGCAGTCAGCTGATCCGAGACCTGCTCGCTGCTCATCTCATCTATCTCCCGGAGACGCATTAGCGATAAGCTTGTCCGCTCGAACATCGCTAAGCGAGTATACTATGTCAATACGAACTATAGGGGACGGCGATGCTTAAATTCAAGGGACATCTCAAAATCCATCGGTGGTGGGACGGTCAGCTTCCACTCATGATGGCGCTCGTCTATTTTGAGTTGTCTGTTTCCAAACATGCGCCTGCAGTCTGGTACGCGCTATTAGCGTTGGTACTTTTCCTCGTCTCCTCCGTTGGGATAGCGAGCTTTGGATATCTGCTCAACGACTATACGGATCGCGATCAGGACCGACAGAGCGGGGTTCACAACCTGCTTGCGCGCACGAGAAAACGAAAAATCGTAATCGCATTTGCCGCAGTAATCCTTGTATCGTGGGCACCCTGGCTTGCGCTGCCTTACAACCCTGGGATTCTTGCGCTAATCGCATTTGAGTATTTTCTCTTCATCGCCTATTCGGTAAAACCGATACGGTTAAAAGAGCGGGGCCTGCCGGGTTCAGCGGCCGATTCACTTTATGGCTATGCCGTACCTCTCACGGTTGCCCTGTTGCTATTCGCGCAGATATGCCACAACACAGTGCACTGGTGGCAGATTGTTCCAGTTATTTCGTGGTCGTTTGTGCTTGGCCTCCGTCATATCTTTGTTCACCAGCTCAAAGATTCTGCCCACGACGAGGTCACGGGCGCACAGACATCCGTTACAACCCTCGGTTGGGACAGAGTCTTTCATGCGTTAGCGTATCGAGTGCTCCCGGTCGAATGTCTTCTGTTCGCAACGGTACTCATCGCGCTTGGCGTCTCAAATCCCCTGCTGCCGGTTGGCTACCTTGGCTATCTCGCCTGGTCGCTCTACTACCATAAGCGTACGTCGCTCTGGCGCGAAGCAAATCCCTGGAAACTGCCGATCAATGACCGTCTACTATTCACGACCGTTACACTGATGAGCAGGTTCCAGCGGCATTGGTTTCCCGTACTGATGCTTCCGGCCCTCATCGTGCATGCGCCTGTGTACTTAGTTTTCGCGTTAGTGCACTTCCTGCTGTTCGAGAACGGCTTCAGACCGCTCTTCCAGTACGAGATCCCAGAGATTAAGCGAATCTACCGGATCAATCGCTTTGGTGGCACCTGCTAGCCTATCGACTAAGATACGTGTAACTCCGGCGATACCAACTGCCGGAATTATAACCCTCCGTGTTCAACCACCCAGTTCCACAGGTCCCACGACGTATCGCCAAAATGATGATAGACGTGCGCGAACATCGGCTCGTACATATTTCCAGATTCATCTACCGCGAGACATTTTCCGTCTTCCGATATTTTGTTTTTGTCGCCGTAGTTGTAATCCAGAATGAGATTAAACTGCCGCGACATCGTAGGCGCATCCTGCAAGCCGTACTCCCACACAGTTGAGATCAGAGTTCCTTGATCTCTCGTTTTCCATGCCGAATCCTCGAAAATCTCAAGCGTTCTCCTGTGCCAGGTCTCAAGAAATGCCCGGCTATCATCATCAAATAGGAACACGCCGCCATTCCAGTGCTGCCACTCAGGATTAGTAACGGACGTTCCAAACTTTGATTTGATGCCATCTATAAGATGTGGGCACTTGATCGCGTTGACGATATGTCCAGACGGTGTTTTCCACGTTCGCCCCTCTGGCACCCACGTCCAGTCTGGAAAGTCCGCCTCCCAATAATATCCCTCAGGCAGTTTTTCAAGCTGCGCGATCACATCCTGCAGCTCAATCATTTCGCGATCATACACTTCCTGGCATTTGCAGCGTACTGCAGCGGGGCTGAAGTGGTTCATGGTGCAATGGTCGGGTGCGAAAGTGATCGGGTACTGATACTGCTCAAAAACCGTATCGACTGTCGGGTTCACTGCAATCACATCCGTATCAAGGTAGCAATAGAGCTTTCCTGAAGGCAGGAAGTGATGCAGCCCCGTCTTGAGATAGATGCTCGCCTGGTGGTTGTCGTACTTTTCCGGAGTTCGGATATCTACAATGTTATCCCACTCGATGACTGCTTCGTTCCGAATGGAATCGGTAACAACAACGATTTCCGTCTGAGAGTACTTCCTGAGCGCTTTCAGTGCGCACTGCAGGGTATCTGTGTGCTCTTTTGCGCCGCATACTACAAACACATATACATTGCTGTCGTGGCGCGTCACAGGAACATCGCTTACCCAGCGCCGATACCAGCCCTCCAGAACCGCGAGCTTCCACAGCTTCCAGTGCTCCGAGGAGACAAGCATCTCATCAACGTATTCACGCCGGATGATCTTATCTGCAACCAGACGGCTATCCTGTAGAATTCCCCGGTATCGATCGATCTTGATATAAAAGTCATCGGGGCCGACAAATCCCTGCTTGGGCCTGGCCATAATTTCAGGCGGCATACAGGCCTCAATGTTATCATGCAGCAGGTACTTTGTGACTTCCGGGCGGAAGTAACGGGTCTCAGGGGCCGAGAGCACGTAATCGAAGATGTCGTGATCAAGAAAGGGAACCCGAACTTCAAGGGAGCTTGCCATGCTGGCACGGTCTATTTTGACGAGTACCAGCTCACCCATAAAGCACTTTATGTCCATTCTCTGGAACGACTTAAGTGGGCTAAGGGACGGGTCAAAATGCTTACGGTAAAACCACTCCGGATCCTCCGGCAAGCTCGCATGCTGATCTGGATGAAAGGCCTTTACCAGCTCTTCGCGATTAAACCGACCCATCGCGTTCGCTTCGGCATAAAACTCCAGGCGATCGATGCCATCGCCGGGCTTACCTCCACGCACGAACCTGGCAAGCTTCTCCTTCCATGTCATTTCCGGATAGCTATCTGCATATAACTTCTTCTGCCACCAGTAGCCGCCAAGAAGCTCATCGGCGCCTTCGCCACTCATAACCGCCTTAACCTTTTTTGCAGCTTCGTGGCTGACTAACCATGTCGGAAGGATCGATATATCCGCGATGGGTTCATCGTACACATCGGGCATGATGTCGAGCAGATTTAAGGTCTCTTCGGCGGCCAGGAAGTAGTTAAGCGGAACGTTAAACTTTTTAGCAACCATTTCAGCGAACTGGTGCTCGCTATTGTCCCAGCCTTCAAAACCAATTGAGAAAGTATCGGGTCTGTATCCTGCTTGAGTAAGGTAGTACACCACCGCGGAGCTATCATAACCGCCGCTGAGAAAAGATCCAATTGGAACATCAGCCCGCGCATGAATCTTTACGGATTCACCGAGCATCGAGCCGTAGTTTCGCACCATGGAACCAGCGTCATCTCGATTTGAGTTTTCAAACTTGATCTGCCAGTACTCATTCTGTTGATGTTCAAACGTATTGTAATCGAACGTAAGCGTGTGAGCTGGAGGCAGCTTGTGGATGCCTTTCCAGATCGTCTTGGGCGATGGCACGTAACGATACACCATGTAATCTGCCACAGACGTCATATCCACCTCGGGATGTACATCCTTGCAGGCGACAATTGCCTTCAGTTCCGATGCAAAGGCAATAAACTTGTCTGTAATGGTGTAGTAGAGCGGCTTGATGCCAAAGTGATCCCGAGCCATAAATAGCTGCTGCTTCTTAAGGTCGAGGATTACAAAGGCGAACATGCCCTTCATCCGGTTTACAATGTCTTCGCCCCATTGCTCGTAGCCATGAATAATTACTTCTGTATCGGTGTGGTTCTTAAAGGTGTGTCCGGCAGCTTCCAGTTCCACCTTCAGCTCAACATAGTTATAAATCTCACCGTTAAGTACAATCCAAATCGTATCATCCTCATTGGACATCGGCTGCCGACCTGCAGAGGACAGATCTAGAAACGAGAGACGGCGCTGCCCGAGGGCAATTCTCCCGCCTTCATAGTACTCACTGTCGGCGTCATCAGGCCCGCGGTGCTCAAGCGTGTCCCGCATGCAGGTAAAGTTGTAGCGATCGACGAGAGCGTCTTTGTATATAAGCCCAACAATACCGCACATTCACACAACTCCATTCCTGCCAGGAAGCATGCCTGGCGCACTACCACTCATCTGATCGAATTCAGTCGCCGTCTGTACAACGTTCGCGCGCCAGTAGTCGCGTATCAATCCATGCCCTACTTTCGCCGTTTAGAATTGAATAGGGAGCCTGTCTCCATCTCGTCCCAGAGATATTGCGGGGGTCTTATGGGTCCGGATGGCCGCTGGAACTCCTGACCAACCATAGTTCGGAACAGGTCGACATACTGGTTCGCCATGGACTCGACGGTGTATCTGCCGTCAACCACAGTCTGATAGGCTGCGTGAGACATAGCCTCGAGCTTGTGTCGGTCACGATTCAATGCTTCCAGTTCGTCAGCATACCCCTGAATGTGCCCAACAGGCACGATTACACCATTAACGCCGTTTCGGATAACCTCGGGTACGCCGCTGCGTATAGCGCTAACCACCGGGACCGTACCCTGCGACATGGCTTCAAGCAAGCCCACTGATAGTCCTTCATACGATGATGGAAGCAAAAAGACATCGTGCTGCCTCAACTGTTCACCAACCTCGTCGTTCGAGAGTTTACCGGGCAGCCACACCTGCTTTTCTATAATTAGGCGTCTTAACCGCGTCGTAACGACGTCTTTGTCTGGCCCATCGCCAACTATTGTCAGCTCGAAAGGTACACCGCGATCTTTGAGTGCAAGAGCGATGTCTGCAAGATCCTGAAACCGCTTCTGGTGAACCATATGGCGACCAGCAAACATGATTCTGAGCCTATCACCGATAGGAACCCGCAGCGGAAATTCGGGAGGCACCTCTATGCCATATGGAATAGTGCGCATTCGAGGGAGGTAACTCGGGTCTAAACGGGCAAGATGCCCTGTAATTGCCTTACTCACGCCCACGATTCCATCTGCAACCCAACCGAGTCTGGCGACATGTTCGTAGTGCATAGGATCGTCGCTGTGTGCGATCATCAGCACTTTTACAGCATCGGAGAGTCGCGGCGCGATGCACGAATACTCGTAAGTATAGTTCGGAACATAGATGCATGGTGCGAGCGACTCCAGAAAATCTATCATCGCTTGCCAGCGCGCAGCCATCGGGCGATCAAACTGAACCGGTGGCTCGGTAACGGGCACATCGTCTGCAATTGCTAGTCCTAGCACATGGTTATTCGTTCGGTAACCAAGAATGCTGGCATCGATCCCCGCGGATCTCAGGTGCCGCACCATATGCGTTGAGAAAACATCGACGCCACTGATCTGCCCGAAAGGTGTTGCGAACAGCACCTTGTAATCTTCCAGGCGCTTTGAAGGCTTGACGCGTGGTTGAATGCGTGGATGCTTGCTCTCGAGTGGCGCGATAGGGTTAGGCCATATTGCGAGGTGATTGACATACTTAATTTCTTCAGTGGTGTTTGCGGGGAGTATATCGACCTTGCCAATACGGTAAGGGGGAGGATTCATCCACGACCTTGGTCGCGCATACCGCTGCTCACTTACCATTTTTTCAATACGATCGAACAGCGCGAGGTAAGACTTCAGCATGTCCTCAACACGATACCCGCCATCAATAATCGTCTGAAATGCTGCCCGAGAGAAACGGGCTAACAGTTCGCGATCGTCAGACAGTTGCCGCATTCGTGCAACAAATCCGCTAACATCTCCAACCGGTACACTGAACCCATTCTTGCCATCTTGTACGGCAAGAGACTGAGTGGCAAGCCGAGAGACAACCGGCACACACCCTCGGCTCATTGCCTCCAGCAGGGAGATGGATAACCCTTCGAACTGAGAGGTAAGCGTGAACACATGGTAGGTCTTCAGCTCTTCCAACAGCTGCGCATTGGGAATTTTGCCGAGGAAGCGAACAACGCCTTTTTCTATGAGCGGAGCCGTGATCGATTCTAGCTCGGAGCGATACGGGCCATCACCAATAAGGGTTAACTCAAAGTTCGTTCCAGATTCGTGAAGCCCCCATGCAACTTGCGCAAGGTCTCCAAGCCTTTTCTGGTCGTGACGCAACTCTCCCGTATAGACTATTCTCAGTGGACCGTCTTCTGGTTTGTCGGGAAGGCTGGTGAGGGACGGAACTGCATTGCGAATCGTCACAAGGCGAGGCGCAAGATACGGCATCGTCTCAGCCAAATTGAATTGAATGGTATCGCTTACGGCAACGATGGCATTCCAGCAATGCCCCAGGTTGATCGCCTGACTGTACTCTAAATCGTAGTCGGCCTGAACCAGGCCAATGAGGTGCACTCTATCCGAGAGGCGTGGGGCAATTACGTTATTGCGCCAATCGTGAACCATAATATAAACGCATGGTGCGTTCTCTTCCAGGTAGCGTATCAGCGCCTCCCAGCGAAGCCCCCAGCTATCCTGCCTGCCTGCCGGAAGCTCATCAAAACGAACGCCATCCGGCCGATTGAGCGGTGTCGGCTTTTTCTCGATAAGATCGGTGTCTTTCTCGGTAAGAAGAACGCGCGCGTCCCACCCAAGTTGTGACAGACCGCGAACAAGGCGTTCGGCGAAGATGCAGGGCCCGCCAATATTCCACTCTGGCAGGCCGATTATTACTCTCTTATCAGGAACTTGCAATCTCTTTCCCCGTACATCCACTCAGCATGCAAATTCTCAAGCGCCGCCGCGGATCGAAAGTCTGTAGCGGTACAGGGCCTCCATGCAAATCCCTGTTGTCAGCTCACTGCTGCCCCAGTGAGCTACCTTCTTGGGTCCGCCGTAATAGTAGATCTCCGAGGGCCAACTTCCATTTTGTTCTTGACTTTCAATCAGGTTCGCAATCGCTCGATCGATGATAGCGCCGGAGACTCCCCAGTTGAGCAGGCTAATGATCGCGAGAGCAGAGTGCAGAATGTTGTCGCCCAGTCTGCCATTTTCCGAGGCAACAGATGTGAGCCGGTTTACCGCCAGTTCTCGTATGTCATCCAGTGCATGGCTGCCGTCCGCCACAATCCTTGAAACCGCGTAATGGAATGTATATACATCACGGTACCACTTGTCGCACTCGGCTTCTCTGCCTGTCTCTACAATTTCCTTCAGCCAGGCTGCTGCGGATCGTGTAGTGCGAGTCTCTCCGAGATAGAGCATCACGTTTGCGTTGACAACTCCATCGACATCGAGATAGCCAGCCTCTGTTACTTTCCAGAAAATCGTAAATCGCTGCAGATTAAACTCTGAGATCATTGACAACCAGTAAGTCAGATTAAGAGTAGGAGTGGGTCGCAGCATCATCCAGGTATAGAATAACCCGGCGCGGTTGCGATTGAGGGCAACAAGGCGCTTGTTGTCCGGATACTGCCTGCCGTGTCGGCGAAGCAGGTAAG
>CAIXIX010000061.1 GCA_903919615.1 uncultured Chthonomonas sp. | reverse complement strand
GGAGTAGCATTTCCGCAATTTGGTGTCACCGGCGTAACGATATAAGAAGCAGTTACAGAAGAACTGGTTGTGTTTGTGAGGATTTCGGCGAACCGTCTATGAGTTTATCGTGCGCAGCGTGCCGGATCCCTTTCTGGATAGCCTGGACAGCGCCGACCCGAACGCACGCACTCCTGTTCGGAATACCACTTTAACTGCGCTGCAGGCTCTCACCCTTCGCAATGATCCGTTCATGCTATCGCAATCGGCCGCAATGGCACAACGATTGAGCTCGATCTCTGGATCGCTCGACATGAAAATAGATTTTGCCTGCAAGCTGATCTACGGAAGGCCGCCAGGCATCAAGGAGAAGAGCCTTCTGAAGAGCTATGGGATTAAGCATGGGGTAGCGAACCTTTGTCGAACACTGATCAACACGAATGAGTTTATGTTTGTCCCATAGATGCAGGGAGTAATTAATGCAGAACGAGTCGAAGCGATTTGATAGGAGAGAGCTGCTGTGGCGCACCGGCGGCCTCGGCGGCATAGCTCTGGCATGGATGATGGGCGAGGAGATGGCGCGCGCGGCGGCGCCACCTGGCGGCAAAGGTCGCCCAGAATTTAATGGTGGCCTGCATCACAAGGCGCGAGCAAAGCGGGTCGTGCAGCTCTTCATGAGCGGCGCAGCCAGTCAGGTGGATACGTTCGACTACAAGCCGGAGCTTATCAAAAGGCATGGTCAGAAGTTCGATCCGGGCGGCAAGGTGGAGTTATTCCAGAGCGCACCTGGCAGCGTGATGCGCAGCCCCTGGGACTGGAAGCAACATGGGTCCTCCGGTCGCTGGGTGAGCGACCTTCTGCCAAATATCGCCGGATGTGCGGATGAAATTGCGTTTCTTTACGCGATGGTATCAAAATCCAACGTTCATGGGCCGGCGACTTTTATGCAGAATACGGGATTCACCCTGCCGGGATACCCGAGCGCAGGCGCCTGGATAAGCTATGGGCTCGGCAGCTTGAACGAAGACCTGCCGGCGTTTGTTGTCCTCCCAGATTCCCGCGGTGTGCCTCCCAATGGTCCGGCAAATTGGGGATCTGGCTTCTTGCCAGCATCCACGCAGGGAACCTCGATCAAGGTTGGTGCGGCGCAGCCGATTCATGACCTGTTTCCAGATAGATCTGTCGGTGGGGTTACACCTAAGAGTGAAAGTGATGGCCTCGCTCTCCTAAACTCGCTCAATGAGGAGCATCGCGAGGTGCATCCGACTGACTCTCGCCTCGAAGCGAGAATAAAGTCTTACGAACTCGCTGCAAAGATGCAGCTAAGCGCACCATCGGTTCTGGATATTAAGGACGAACCTGAATCGGTGCGGCGGCTTTACGGCCTCGACAAGGATATTACAAAGGAGTTTGGCTCTCGCTGCCTTGTCGCTCGCAGATTATTAGAGCGCGGGGTGCGTTTCGTACAGGTGTGGAGCGGCGCGGATAATGGTTTTCCGAGGCGCAACTGGGACTCTCATGAGGATCTCGCCAGAGACCACGCCGACATGGGCACAAGCATGGATCGGGGAACTGCTGGCCTTATTTTGGATTTGAAGGCTCGCGGTATGCTCGATGATACCATCGTTATCTGGACGACAGAGTTTGGCCGAATGAGCTGCAGTCAGGGCGGGAAGGGGAGAGATCATAACCCATCGGCGTTTACCTCCTGGCTGGCAGGCGGAGGGATCAAGGGTGGATCGAGTTACGGCGAAAGCGACGAATGGTCTTACCGGCCTGCAGTTAACCCAACCTACTGTTACGATCTGCATGCGACGGTGCTGCATCTGCTGGGAATAGATCACAAACGACTAACCTATCGCCACGATGGTATCGATCGGCGTTTGACGGACGTGCACGGACAGGTGATTCGTGAAATAATAGGGTAATTGCCTCCACGTTTTGTCCGATGCTGGCCGAACGGGAGCTGCTCAGGTGGACTTTCGTGAACCTTTCTCCAGCAATTGGCCTCTCCGGTGTTGCAGTGGCCGCAATTAGTGGCACGCTCGAGGCCAAGAACAATCGAATGGACATTTTCGGCGCGATAGTCGTGGCAATCGCGACGGCGCTAGGCGGCGGTACCGTGCGAGATCTGCTGCTGCAGCACGATCCTGTTTTCTGGATTGCAGACGATGCTCCGCTGATTGTTACCGGTGTTATAGCAATCATTACGTTTATCGTCGCATCGTCTCCTGGTGCATCCTTCCAGCGGGCGCTGCTCGTGGCCGATGCGGCTGCGCTTGCCCTGTTTACGGTTTTGGGAACAGAAAAGGCGCTTAATGCGCATGCGGCTCCACTTGTCGCGTTAGTAATGGGTGTGATTACTGGGGTTGTTGGAGGGATTCTTCGCGATATACTCTGTAATCAGATCCCTTTTGTATTGCGCAGAGATATCTATGCGACCGCATCAATCGCCGGCGCGGCGCTGTTCCTTCTATTACAGCGGCTTCGGCTTTCCGAAGAAGTGGCGAGCCTTTCCTGCATTTGCGTCGTCTTTACTATACGAATTGCAGTGCTGCGCTGGAAATTGACTTTACCGAATTCGCTCAAGGCGCCTCCCTTACCCTTGACGGATGATACAAATGGCCTGTAGAGTGTAATAAGTCACACCTTCAATATTCCGGTTCTGTGATTGTGTCTTAATAGTAAGCGCGCAGAGTGTGCGGCGGAGTTTGCTTCTATTTCCGCCCGAAGCGCTCTGTCGCTGTTCTGTGGCCAATGGGCCCGTGTGAAAGGGGAAAACCTGGTGAAGCAAGATTCGAATGTGCTCCGCAAAGTGGTCACCGCTGCGGGGATGCTGGGCGCAATTGGCGCCTCGGTATCTGGGTGTGGTGGTGGCGGATCAAGTTCGCCCCCCGTTTTATCTTCGGTTCTGCCGATACTTAATGGTGGAACAACGTTCTCTGTGCCCGCTATCCCCTCCACGCTGGCATCCCGGTCTGCCTGTACTGCAAATTCGCATAAGTCTAACAGCACGGCCCGCTGGACGGTTCTGGTCTATATGAATGCGTCCAACGACCTTCAGCCATTCAGCCTACTCAACATCGCACAGATGGTGGCTGCAGGTTCCGACAGCAATGTCAACATTGTCGTGCAATGGAAACAGTCGTCGGCAGCATCATTGTCCGCGTATTGCTCCTGTATCCCATCCTTTGTAGGTACGCGACGGTACCTGCTTCACAACAGGACCACTACAGGCTTGTGCTCAAATTTAACGGATTACTCGACCTGTGTAACCGCCGATCCCGATACGTATTTGAAGGCAGATAGAATTCTCCCAGATCCGACTGATGGCTCGACCGATCCAAACACGGGCGCGCCAACAATTGATATGGGTAATTACACGGTTCTGCACGACTTTGTAAACTGGGGAATCAGCGCGTATCCTGCAGACAACTACGCACTAGTTATCTGGGATCATGGCTCTGCATGGCGACCTGTGCCAGGTTTCCGAGGAGCAAAAGCCAAGAAACCAACGACTCGAGCCCTATCTCAGGACTACGTTTCGGGAGATGAGATCGAAACCCAGCAGATCCAGACGGCTCTTACTGGTACGGCTGCGCCACTTGATATGGTCATCTTCGACTGCTCCCTTCAGGGAATGGTGGAAGTTGCCTATCAGATCCGCAGCAATGCCCGCGTCATGGTCTGCTCCGAGGAGAGCCCTCCCGGCGCCGGATATCCGTATCAGTTATGGCTCAACGATCTTAAGGCCAGTGGCAAGAACCCCTGCGAGGTCGGAACTTCCATTGCTCAGGAGTTTATTAACTACCCATCCTATGCATCGGCAACGGACCTAACACAATCCGTTATCGACCTGAGCCAGATGGGGAATTTCGCGACTGCGCTGCAGAGCTTTGGAACTGCTCTGTATAACGACCGCGTATATGACCAAAATCTCGTTCAGGCATCGCGAAACATGAACTATGTTCAGAGCTACGGCACAGATTACCTTACGCTGTACGCTGGACTGGTTGATGCCTACATGTATGCAGGAAACGTGAAACATTCTGGAGTCGCTGCGGTTCAGACAGCAGCCACGAACCTTCAGAACTCATTGACGAATGCATCCACAGGCGCAGTTCTGTACAGCGTCTATGGCCCAACGAAGGCAGGTTCAAACGGTCTCTCTATCTACTGTCCAGACCCAACGGGACAGTATGCGTACGTGCCTAGTTATGCACAGCTTGGCCTGTCAACGGCTGCGCCAGCCTGGAACCAGTTCATCTCGAGCCAGGTGAAGTAGGAAGCATTACGCATCGTGTACTTATCTCAACCCCCTGGCTCCTGCGGGATACAGGGGGTTGTGTTCGTTTCAATACGAAGATCTAGCGCGATCAACAGAGGAATCCATGCCAATTCACGTCGAATTATCTACACATGTTTCTGGCGGCAGCAGTTGCTTGGCCTCGGGCGAAGGGTAACTTAAGTGCAGCCTGAGAATCCCGTGATCCTCTATGATGGCGAATGTGGTCTCTGTTCGAGGGTTGTACAGTTTGTTCTGCGATATGATCGCGCCGGACAATTTCTCTTCTGCTCTCTGCAGTCCGAAACTGCGAGAAAGCTTTTGAAAGACAAGGGTGATCCCGGCCCGGACTCGGATACGATCGTTGTTCTAAGCAAGGGACAAGTTTATGTCCGTTCCCGAGCTGCGATTTACATTGCGGCCGGGCTGCGATTCCCCTGGAGCCTTGGCGGAGCGCTGATCGTGATTCCGGAGCCTCTGCGCGATCTGTGCTATCGATTTATATCGAGACACCGACGTAAAATTGTGCAGAAATCTGCCAGTTGCGCCATACCGGATGCGAGCATGAGGTCTCGTTTTTTAGGCTAGTTAACGTAATTTGCACAAAGTGCGAACCATATGCCTTCGGACCGTTCGTATAGTGTTGTGTGTAACAGCGCGCACCCTCTATCTGTGTTAGAATAGAGGGAAGCTCAATTTCAATGTTCGCTGGTAGGGCGCTTGGGTTTGCGTCGACAATAATTGTGGACGCTGACGCGCCAAGGAACAAAGGATTCAATCCAGGATGAGATATTCTGTTCTTAAAATGACAGTTCCGATCGCCTTATCGGTGGTTCTTCTAGGTTGCCACCATGGTGGCGCTCAATCGGGATACTTTGCATCTGGTACTCGCAACGTAGACATTGCGGGGCTGCGATCGGGTGGAGCAGAAGATCCAGAAGCGGCAAGCGGTGGACCGCGCCTGCATCCCATAAGCGCTGAAGATTCTGTTAATATCGCAAGAGTTACCGCACAGCTCCTGGAACACCGTCACTTCCTGCGCCAGGTCGACCACAAGACGATATCTGAGCGAATGTTTACGCTCTACATCAAGGGCCTCGACCCGTTACACTACTACCTTCTGGATTCAGACATTCTGGAGTTCAGCAAGGGTAAAGATGGACTATACGACAAGGTCCTTGATAGTGGCGATACGGCGCCCGCTGGCCTGCTTTACACCCGCTACCTTCAGCGGTTTGATGAATCCGTCACCAGGGCGCTCGATGAGCTCAAACAGAATAACTTTAAATTTGACGAAAACGATACTCTGGAGCTAGATCGAAAGAATGCTGCTCCGCCAAAGACGATTGAAGAGGCGCGCGAACTGTGGCATAAGCGCCTGAAATACGAATACCTTCAGGAGAAGCTCTCTAAGGCAAAGCCCGAAGATATCATAAAGACCTTAACGAAGCGCTACAACCGAATGTCTCGCACCGTACACGAACGTGATACCGATGACATTCTTGAACAGTATCTCAATGCGGTAGCCCATGCCTTTGATCCGCACTCCGACTACTTTGGCAAAGCGATGACAGATCGTTTTAACGACGAGATGCAGCTTAGCCTGGTCGGTATTGGAGCCAGCCTGCAGAATGATGACGATGGCTACTGTAAGATCATGTCGCTATTGCCTGGCGGACCTGCTATTCGCAGCAAGAAGCTCTCGGTTGGCGACAGAATAGTTGCGGTTGCGCAGGATACCGGCGACCCCGTCGATGTCGTGGAGATGAAGACGGATAAGATCGTCGGGATGATACGCGGCAAAAAGGGAACGATCGTAAGGCTCACGATTATTCCCGCTGGAGCAGACGTTGCGACCCGCAAGATCGTTACCCTCGTGCGGGACGAGGTTAAGCTAGAGGAGAAAGAGGCTACCGGTGAGATCATCGATACTCCTGGCTCAGATGGTAAACCTGTTCGGCTAGGTTATATCAATCTTCCCTCGTTCTATGCCGATTTTTCCGATCAGTCTTCGGAGAGAAAGAGCACAACTGCGGACGTCGCCAAGCTTGTTCGGAAGCTTGAGACGGAGAAGATGCGTGGGCTTGTTATAGACCTGAGGAATAATGGCGGCGGCTCACTAGAAGAGGTCATTCACATGACTGGTCTCTTCGTCCGTAAGCCAACGGTTGTTCAGGTAAAGAAGCCGAACGGCGCTGTCAGTCCGCTTCGTGCGCCGGATAGCCCTGTTCTTTACGACGGTCCGATGATCGTCATTACAAATCGTTACAGCGCATCCGCATCTGAAATTTTCGCTGGTGCAATGCAAGATTACGGCCGGGCTGTCATCGTGGGCGATTCCGCTACGTTCGGTAAAGGCACAGTTCAAACCATTGAGCCCCTTGGCCAGATCATGGAGCAGCTTCAGGCGAAGACCGATTCGAATCCAGGTGAGCTGAAGTATACGATTGAGAAGTTCTTCCGTCCGAGCGGATCCTCAACGCAGTTGAACGGTGTTGCTTCCGACATCATTATTCCGTCGACTACAAGCGTTGCCGAAGAATACAGCGAGAAAATGCTGGAATATGCGATGCCGTGGGATACGGTGCCTGGAGCGACATTCGACAGGCTTGGAACCGTGCAGCCGTTGCTGGCGGATCTCAAAAGGCGTTCGACCGCTCGTATCGCGAAGGATCCAGATTTTGCCGTCCTCCAAAAGGTTATCGACGAAGAGAGGCGAGTGCTCGGGCAAAAGACAATTCAGCTAAATGAGCAGGTAAGGCTAAAGGAAAAGAAAGATCAGGACGCCCGCCTTGCTGAAGTAAAGAAGGCGCTCGCGAATCGGCCACCAGGCAAGGACAAGGTCTACAAGTTCACATTGAAGCAGGCAGCTTTGCCAGGGCTTCCTGCTCCGTTGGATCCAAAGTCCGAACCAAAGAAGAAGGCCACCGACACTGCGGATGAGCCTGTGGATCCAGTTGCTTCGAGCGCATCTGCTGTCGATACGACACTCGAGGAGACCTTGCGGATACTAGAGGATCTCATCGCTCAAACTCCGCATGCAACAGCGTCTCGCTAGCGTGTTCTGCTAGCTTGTCCTAGGATCTCGGCCGATGGCGGCCGGGATCCTACTACGGACTGGATAAAAAGCTGATGAGCTCACGTCGATCGAGGAGCAAGCGACGCGAAGGGCCAATCTGGCCCTTCAGCATCATCTACTACAGTCTGCCTGCAGTTAACTACAGGCGTGGAGTGAGGCGTTGTCCACGATGCAAGCGCTCGTATCCTCGCGACGCAAGGCGATGCTGGCATTGTAAATGGCAGCCTTGGTACGTAAAGCAGTGGTGGCTCGTGGTTGCTGTTGCGGGCGCAATCGCAATTGTGCTGCTTTACAAGCTGTTTAGAAACTAAACCCCTCATTTCATTTCGTCGTGCGCACCTATCTGGATGGTTGGAAATGACTGAATATGCTGTAACAGATCCATCGACTGATTTGGATCTGCGATTGAATTTTGCTCGTGAAGCGCTTAACGTTGAGGCCGCAGCAATCCGAAGATCGGCAGATCTTATCGACGACAGGTTTCTGAAGGCCCTGGATCTGCTCCACAACTGCAAAGGCAAAGTGCTGGCGACAGGAGTGGGCAAGAGCGGAATCGCGGCGCGGAAGATTGCCGCAACCCTTACGTCTACCGGTTGCCCCTGTGTCTATCTGCATCCATCCGAAGCGATGCATGGCGATCTCGGCATCGTTGCTGAGAACGATGTGTTAATCGCGCTTTCTAATGGCGGTGAGAGCGAAGAGCTGCTTGCCATTCTCCCGGCGCTTCTCGCGAGAAACGTTCAGATCATTGCGATTGTCGGCAACCTGACATCCACCCTTTCTTCAAAGTCTGCAGTTTCGCTCGATGCTACGATAGAGCGGGAAGCCTGCCCATTGAACCTGGCGCCAACGACAAGTGTTGTCGTCGCGATGGCGATTGGCGATGCACTGGCTATGACGCTCGAGATGAGACGCGGCTTTAAGGCGGAAGATTATGCTCGCAATCACCCCGGCGGCCGCCTGGGTAGGCGCCTCACGCTGCGCGTGAAGGACGTGATGCCCGGTGGCGCCTCCGCGCTTCCTGCAGTTAGCCCCGAGACAGCACTGATGGATGTGCTGTGCGAGATTAGCGCCAAAGCGATGGGGGCAGCCTGCGTGGTCTCCGCAGAGATGACCCTGCTTGGCCTCATTACCGATAACGATATCCGCAGAGGAATACAACGTGCGGGAGCCGGTGCGCTTGCTTGCACAGCCTCGGAAATCATGAATGCCTCACCAGCGGTAATCATCCGTCCAGGTCAGCTCGCTTATGAAGCGATGCGCTATATGGAAGATCGGCCGCGGCCAGTCTCTGTTGCGCCAGTCGTGGACGACGCGGGCATCTGCGTTGGCATGCTGCGTATTCACGATCTTCTTCGCGCCGGACTCTAACTGTTATCTATAAGCCTCGTTTACACACTTCGTAAGGAGATGAACCCAGTGGCCCAAACACCGATGTTACGCTACAACGATGGCAGCCAGACGCCGCCGCGGCTGCGAATCGCGCACTCGCTCTGGTCTTTGCGGGCATTGCCAATGAACGCGCCTGCTGAGTGGACCCTGGCCGAGAAGTTTGAGCGGGTTAACGCGAATGGGTTTGAGGCCGTGGAATGCTGGCTCTCGGATAACGATGAGAAAGAGCATCGCGACGCTCTTGATGCAGAAGGGCTAAGGCTAGTTCTCGGACACCGACCGTTTAAGGTTTCCGATGTTCGGCAGACCGTTGAGCGCGCACTTCGCCTTAAAGCCGATTTCATTTTTGCGCAGCCAGCAGATGCATTTACGCCGGTAGACGAAGTTGCCGCTCTGCTTCAAGAGGGCAGAAAGATCGCGAACGACGACGGCATCGCACTCTTCGTTGAGGTGCACCGCAATAACTTTACTGAGAACCTTCCACAGATTAAGCAGCTGATCGAACTCGATCCTGATATACGTTTTACGGCCGATCTGTCGCACCTCGTTGTTTGCGGTGAGTTCTATGGATGGGAAGACGAACGCGCCATCGATCGGTTGGAGCCTGTGCTCTGCAGAACGTCGCACATGCACGGCCGCATTTCGAATGGCGAAGCAGTGCAGGTGGATGTAGGCGATGGCAGCGGAGACACGGCGCAGTTCTTCGTAAAACTTTGGGCGCGTGCTATGCGCAACTGGCTTGATGGCGCGGTACCTGGAGACGTATTTCAGTTTGCCAGTGAACTCGGTCCACCACGATATGCGATTACTCTACCAGATGGTAAAGAGTTCAGCGATCGGTGGGAACAGAGCCTGGTGATGAAAAAGCTGGCTGAACAGGCGTGGGCTCTCGCATCTGCGAAATAAGCAAGAGGTCAAAATCGGATTATGCCCGTATTTAAATACAGCCTTGGACCGATGGATAACAACACCTACCTGATTGTGGATGCTGCTACGCGACAAGGCGCGATTGTTGATCCATCGTTCGATAGCGACCGTTTGCTACCAGAGATCCTCGAAAAGGTCTCATCATTAACCTATGTGCTCAATACGCATGCTCACTTCGACCATGTAATTGGCAACGAGTTCTACGTCGAGAATACAGGCGCCCTCCTCGCCTTAAACAGGGGAGATCTGCCGCTGCTGCATTCGCTTACGGAACACGCGCGTATGTTTGGCTTCGAAGTGCAGGCATCGCCAGAACCAACGATTCTCCTGGAGGATGGCCAGACCATTAAACTCGGCGAAACTGAAATCAAGGTTCACACGACTCCCGGCCACTCGACAGGGCATGTTTCCTTCGTGCTGGAGGATGTGGTGATCAGTGGAGACTGCCTGTTTAAGGACAGTATTGGCCGAACTGACCTGCCGGGCGGATCGCTGCAGACACTGCTGCACTCGATCTCAACACGGCTGCTGACGCTGCCCGATGAAACACGGGTGCTCTCCGGACATGGTGCGGATACTACCATTGGCCGTGAGCGTAAGTTGAACCCCTACCTCAAGGGTTTGTGAAAGCTAAAGGCACGTTTCAGCGACCCAGACACTGTGGCCGCAAATTCCGATGACAAGTTTGGAGATCGTTCGAATGCTGGAGAGTTGTAACCGAGCGTTTAAAGAGTGGGACATTAGCTGCAAAGCGTTGAGAGAAGGTCGCCAGAGCCTGCTCGTTCGCAAAGGCGGCATTCTGGAAGTGAACGGCGGCTTTCATATCGAAGACCGCGAATTCTGGCTAATGCCGACCTTCGACCATCAGAACACCAGCCTGCTTCAGTCAGCTTTTGCTGAGGAGCTTCAGCGCAGTGGCAGAGCCAACCCAGATCCGAATTCTGTCGTGATCCAGGGCTATGCTGAAGTCGATTCAATCTACGTTGCTACCGAGGAAGCGCAGGTCAATGCGCTCTCTAACTTGATGATCTGGAACGCACAGTATGTGAAGATGCGGTTCGATTACAACCCGTATGAGCCGCTCTACTTAATCCTTTTGAGAGCCTATTCCTTGCCGGAGCCCATAAAGATCCCTCAGTCGCCCGGGTACGGCGGCTGCAGATCCTGGATAACGCTCGACCAGTCTCTCTCTACAGGCGAGCTGTATCCAGCGCTTTCGGCAGATGCGCTCGCTGCACAACGGCGAGAGATAGAGTCGATCGTTGGCATGGCCAATCAGGAACCTGTTGCTTGCTAAATCCGTATTGATGTTTATTCTACCGATCTGTGCTGTATCGCATATTAGTCCCCCAAGGGTGATCGGCGCATTCGACGTGTGAAATGAATCACTCGGTTGCGGTGTTCGACGTCATTTGGCGCGATCAACCTGCTACAATTCGCAGTATCTTATCTCTCCCCAAATAAGTTCAGCTCTCCAGAGTACTCTTGTACGGAAGGACTTAACCTAAATGATTCGGAACGCCCAGTTCGCATGCTTGGTGGCGTTGTTTTCGGTTATGGGCAGCCAATGCCACGCACAGGATAAGCTCGTATTGGCTTATCGGGCAAAGAAGGGTCAGGTAATCCGTTACAAAACCGATGGTGTCTTGAGTTTGGACACGGGAGGGAACAAGGTTCAGCTAGAGCTTAAGCAGATTGAAAAGGATACCGTCGTCGATGTGTCTGCATCCGGCGAGGTAACAACAGATGCGGTTACCGAGCTAGACGAGATGGTCGTCAACGGCCAGAAGGCGCCATCCGAAGAGGACAAAACGGTAACCACGACCGTTACTCGTGCAGATGGTTCCCTTGTCAGTTACAAGGTTTCATCTGGCGACAAGGATCAGGCGAAGTCTCAGGCTCGCATTCGGACCGCACTTACGCCTATATTCTCGACTAAGGCAGTCGGAGCAGGCGATAAGTGGACGATCGAGATCAAATCGAACCCCGATTTGGGCCTCGAAGATTCAAAGGCCGATTATGAGGTGGTTGGCCCAGACAAAGTGAATGGCGTCGATTGCCTCAAAGTGAAGATGGTTTATCACGAGACAACTGCAAAAACTCCGATCTCTGCGACATCGATCGTCTGGGTCGAGAAATCCTCTGGCGATGGATTCGTGTCTGAGTCTCAGATCGAAAATGTTCAATTCGGCGGTAAGACTGGCCCGCTGGCGACCGGCAAGCTGCGTGAATCGCGCATCGAAGGCAGCCCCCTTGGGGACGTTAAGGCGGGCGTCACCGCTCCTGATGTTAAGCCGGAGCCGCGCAAAGAGCGCGTAATTGACGAAGTCGTGAAGGATTATGAAAAGCTGCCAGGACTGTTCACCCTCTATCGGAAGAAGGAGAACGGCCGAGAAACGATCTACCTGGAGCTCAAGGAGTCGCAGCTCGGACAGCTTGTTCTGGTACAGGCGACGGCTGCAACTGGGAACGGGGCCAGTGTCAGCGCGGGTGATCCGCTGATTGATACGCCGGTTAAATTCGTCAAAATGCCCGATGAGCGCGTATTTCTCGTTACACCCAACATCGATTTTCGCAGCGACGATACGAGTCCAATAGGCAAGTCGATCAAACGGAGCTTTCCAGAAGGCTACATGGATTCGTATCGGATCGAAGCGAAGCAAGCGGATCGGAAGAGCATCCTTATCAACATCTCCGATATGTTCCGCGGCGACCTGTTCATGATAAGCCAGGCAATCTCAATGGGCACATCTCCCGGCGGGGCAAGTGCGCCGTATATGACGGATCGGGAAAAGACTTACATCTCCTCGATCAAGAATTTCCCGGACAATCTGGTAATTGAGACTGCGTACCACTTTGTTGGCGGTCTGCGCGGTGGTATTGAAACCCTTGCCGACCCGAGGAGCATGCCGCTAAAGGTGATCTTTAACGTCGCTGCGCTTCCTACAACCGACTATAAGCCCCGCACCGCGGATCCCCGCGTTGGGTATTTCCTGACGGATTTCCAGACTTTTGGCGCAGAGTACAAGCGCGATACGCGGGTGCACTACATCAACCGATGGAATATCCATAAGGCAGATCCCTCGGCTGCGATGTCTGCGCCTAACAAAAAGATTGTTTTCTGGCTGGATAACGCCACGCCGGTTGAGTATAGAGATGCAGTGAAACAGGGGATACTGCTATGGAACAAGGCATTTGAAAAGATTGGCATCAAGGATGCTATCGTCGTAAATCAGATGCCGGACGACGCCGATTGGGATGCATCCGATCTCCGCTACAACGTTGTCCATTGGGTTACTTCGCCCTCAGTAGCCTACGCCGTTGCCCATGCCCGTATCAATCCGTTAACCGGTGAAGTGCTAAACGCAGGCATCAATATCGATGGCAACATGGTGCGGGAAACAAAGATTGAAAGGACGGATTTCCTCGATCCTGCCACAGCCTGGGTCGACCCCGTTCAGCCGCTAACGGCATCTGCTGCCGCTATGAACAGATGTCAGTATGGCGCTGGCATGGTGGAGCAGGCCTGGTTTGGGCGAATGGCGCTGGACATGCTTGGCGGTGGATTAACCGACGACAAGGCATATATTCAGTCCTTCCTCCGTGAAGTCGTTGGCCATGAAATGGGACACATCCTCGGGCTGCGGCATAACTTCATTGCCAGCACCTACCACTCCACGGCAGAGTTGGCAGATAGCAAGCTAGTTAAGGAGACCGGAACCTCCGCGTCATTGATGGACTATAACCCATTCAATCTGTTCGCTCTCAAGAAGAAGGATGTTGAGTACTTCTCATCCACCGTTGGGCCATACGACCTCTGGGCTATCGAATATGGCTATTCGGAGGCGAATACAACTTCTGCTAAGGCGGAGGAGTCTCGGCTGCGGGATATCGCATCTCGAGACAACATGCCAGGACATGCCTTTGAGACCGATGAGTTAGCGGACACCTGGAACCCGAGCGTTGTTCGATTTGACCTTGCGAAGGACCCCTTGAGCTACTGGGCCAAACGACTCGACGTAAGCCAGTATGTGCTGATGCACATTGGCGACAGGCTACCTCGAAATGGAGAGAGCTACCACGAGTTCACCCGGGCTTACCTCGAGATGCTGGGGATCTACTCAAGTTCGGCTGCTTATGCAAGCCGATACATTGGCGGTATCGTGGTCAATCGAAACCACAAGGGGGATGCTGGTCAGCAACCGACGATGATGCCCATTAGCGGCGCCGATCAGAGGCGCGCGCTTCAGCTCATCGACAACTACATCCTCAGCGCCGATGCGTTTAACATACCGAAGGGCTACTTCAGCAAGCTTGCAGACGACCCCTTTGCTGCGCTAACCATACAGACGTTCCTCAACGGACGATCGACCTATCCGGTAATGGATCAGCTCGCAAGCATCCAGAAGGCCGCACTCACCCGTATATTCAGCACGTCTGTGCTCTCGCGTGTGGCGAACAATGAGTTCAAGGCTGGACCCGAGGTAAACCCACTCACCATCGAAACGCTGTTTCAATCGACGCGCAATGTTATCTGGTCAGAGTTGGATACCAAACACAACATACCTACGCTTCACAGACAGCTCCAGCGCGCACATCTCGATACCTTGATTGGGATGTTCCTTATGCCCGCTTCGACGCTGCCTGAAGATGCAAAACTGATGGCGTGGAGCGACCTTCGCACGATCCAGAAGAAGATCAAAGATCTCAAAACGGACGGTCTGGATACCTATTCCAAACTCCATCTTGAGCAGTCATCGATGCTGATTGCGAGAGCGCTGGAGGCGAAGCAGACCGTAACGACGGGGGGAGCAGCACGTTCAGGCTCCATCCTCGACCTGTTAGGCGCACAGCCAGCAGCACACTAGACGCAAACAGCAGTAACGCTGGTTCGGGCGGAGACACCACCTGCAGGTCATCGTTAGAATGACCGGCCAAGAGTTGGAATCGCG